>NZ_CALIND010000031.1:0-9407 GCF_938045175.1 uncultured Tepidimonas sp. | reverse complement strand
AGCACGACCAGGGGGCGGCCGGGGGCGATGGGCAGGCAGCGCTCTCGTGTGGCCTGCAAGAAGCCGGCCAGCTCCTCGACCGATTCGCCCTTGATGCGCATCGCGATGGCAAAGGCGCCGAGCTCGAGGTCGCTGACCCGGCCGTCGAGGACTTGGCACATCAGATCATGGGCCTGCTCGCGGTTCAGCGAGCGGGCGCCTTCCTTTCCGCGGCCGATCTCCTTGATGTAGGGGGCGATGCTCATGAGGTCGTGCGTCGGGTGTGCGATCCAGGCAGGGGCCCCCTTGTCACGCGGCCTGCAGGCTGGTGCGCACCAGCCGGCGCAGTTCGGGCACGCAGGAGCCGCACTGGGTGCCGCAGCGCCGTTCGGCCTGCAGACGAGCCAGGCGGTCTTCCGCGCTGCCCTGGCATTGCGCCAGGGTGGCGAGGATCTCGCCTTCCGTGACGTTCAGGCAGGTGCAGACCTGGCGGCTGCGCGGGGCCAGCGTTGCCGGCGGCTTGGCGCCGGGCGCGAGCAGGGCGCGGCCATAGGCCTGAGCGGGCCCTTCGTCTTGCAGCAGGGCGCGTACCCAGGATTCGGCGCGGGTGTCGCCGGCCAGCACGAAGGCTTCGAGCCGGGCGTCCTGGCGGCCGTCCCCGCGGGGCACCAGGCGCATCGCGCGGCGCTGGCCCCGGCGGCCGTCGACGTAGCGCAGCACCTCGGCGCCGGCCAGGCCGAGCGCCTCCTCGATGTGCGCGAGCCACTCGTCGCTGGGGGGCTCGACGGCGGCCGCCCGAAAGAGCACCCCCAGCACGCCGCGCTCGCTGGGCTCGCGCCCGAAAGGCACGCAACTGGCGTAGGCGACGCGTGGCATCAGCTCGCGCAGGGCCGCGATGGCGCGATGGGCCTGGCCCACCGGCAGCCAGGCGGCCGCGAGCAGGGTCCACGGCAGTTCGGCCTTGAGCACCTTGACGGCCGCGTGCTTGAGTTCGGGCTGCTTGGATGTCGGGCAGAAGGCGGGGGTGGTCAGGGCATTGACGCCGGCCAGGCGCTCGCCGGTGCCGCTAGCACCGGAGAGGAACTCCCCGCCCCAGTGCATGGCCAGGAAGGCCTGGGACAGGCCCACCTGCTCGCTGCCTTGGACCGGCAGCACGATGGAGCCGCGCCGGGACGTGAGATGGACGAGGTCGCCGTCCTTCAGGCCACGCCGCGCCATGTCCTGCGGGTGCAGTTGCACGGCGGGCTCGCTCACATGACCGAACAGGCGCCCGAGCAGGCCGGTGCGGCTCATGCCGTGCCAGTGGTCGCGCAGCCGGCCGGTGATCAGGCTGAAAGGGTAGCGGGCATCGCGCGGCTCGGCCAGGGGGGTGTAGGGCACGTCGGCAAAGCGCGCACGCCCATCGGGCGTGGGGAAACGCCCGTCCTCGTACAGCCGCGCGCGCGGGGCCTGGCCCTCGGGGCAGGGCCAGTGCTGCGGGCCCTCGTGCTCCAGCCGCGCATAGCTCAGGCCGGTGATGTCCAGGTCGCGCCCGCGGGTGGATTCGCGGTGCTCGTTCCAGATGGCTTCGGGAGTGTCGTAGGGAAAGAGCGTGGCCTGGCCGTTGCGGCGCGCGCTCCAGCGGGCTTCGAGCCGGTGTGCGAACTCGACCGCGATGCGCCAGTCGGCACGGGCCTCGCCGGGCGGCGCCACGGCGGAGCGCACGCGGCTGATGCGGCGCTCGCTGTTGGTGACGGTGCCTTCTTTTTCGCCCCAGGTGCTGGCAGGCAGCAGCAGATCCGCGTAGGCGCAGGTGGCCGTGGTGGCAAAGGCTTCCTGCACCACGACGAACTCGCAGCGCTTCAGTGCCGCACGCACGGTGGCCTGGTCGGGCAGGGACTGCGCCGGATTGGTGCAAGCGATCCACAGCGCCTTGATCTCGCCGCGGGCGGCGGCCTCGAACATTTCGACGGCTGTCTTGCCCGGCGTGGCCGGCACGTCGGCCACTCCCCACAGGCGGGCGACTTCGGCACGGTGCTGCGGGTTGGACAGGTCGCGGTGCGCCGACAGCAGATTGGCCAGGCCGCCGACCTCGCGGCCGCCCATGGCGTTGGGCTGGCCGGTGAGCGAGAAGGGCCCGGCCCCGGGGCGGCCGATCTGGCCAGTGGCCAGGTGAAGGTTGATGAGGGCGGCGTTCTTGGCGGTGCCGCTGCTGCTCTGGTTCAGGCCCTGGCAGTAGAGGGACAACGTCGCTCGCGATTGACCAAACCAGCGCGCCGCCTGCACGATCGCCTCGGCCGGCAGCCCACACAGCGTGGCCACCGCCCCCGGCGTGAACTCGGCCACGCGCTTCTTCAATGCCTCGAAGCCGTCGGTGTGGGCGGCGATGAAGGCAGGGTCGATCAGACCCTCCCAGATGAGCACATGCAACATCGCGTGAAACAGCGCCACGTCGGTGCCGGGTTGCAGCGGCAAATGCAGATCAGCGACTTCGGCCGTTTCCGTGCGGCGCGGGTCGGCGACGATCAGTTTGAGATGGGGGTTGGCGCGCTTGGCGTCTTCGATGCGCCGAAACAGGATGGGATGGGCGTAGGCGGTGTTGGCGCCCGCGATGAAGATGACCTCGGCGTGGTCGATGTCCTCGTAGCAGTTGGGCGGCGCGTCGGCCCCCAGCGTCAGCTTGTAGGCTGCCACCGCACTGCTCATGCACAGGCGCGAGTTGGTGTCGATGTTGTTGGTGCCGATCAGGCCCTTGGCCAGCTTGTTGAAGACGTAGTAGTCCTCCGTGAGGAGCTGGCCCGAGATGTAGAAGCCCACGGCATCGGGGCCGTGGCGATCGACGATGTCGCCAAAGCGGGTGGCCGCTTCGTCCAGCGCTGTCTCCCAGTCAATGCGCTGCGGCGGCTGACCCCGCACCGCGCGGCGCATCGGGTAGAGCAGCCGCGTGGCGGCGGCCACCGCCGGATCGGCCGTCAGGTGCAGCGTGCTGCCCTTGGTACACAGGCGGCCATGGTTGGCCGGATGCTCAGGGTCGCCGCGCACGCCGGTGATGCGACCGCCGTCGGACTCGATGATCACGCCGCAGCCAACCCCGCAATAGGGACAGGTCGAGCGGGTTTGCGTCATGGCTGCAACGCCTCTGGGCAATCGCATCGGGAACTGGCCGCCGCCGCCGACGGTTCGAGCCCCAGTGAGGCCAGTTCGCCGGCGTCCAGAAAAACCCGCCCATCTTCCACACGCACTTGGAACACAGGGGTCGATCCCTCGTCGGGCGCAACCGCACAGCCATCAGCCAAACCGATCGTCCAGTTGTGCAGCGGGCAGGCCACATGGGTACCGAAAACGATTCCCTGGCTCAGCGGCCCACCCCGGTGCGGGCAGCGATCGAGCAACGCAAACACTTGATCATCGGCGGTGCGAAAGACCGCCACCGCACCGCCCACGGCCCTTTGCACACGGCGCGCCCCCAGGCGCGGGATGTCCTCGATACGACAGACAGGTTTCCATTCGGTCATGGAAGCGCTCCTTTTCGGCATCACGCGCTCAACGGCTCAAACTGCCGCAGATCGACTCGCGCCTTTTCGAACTCGAACCAGGGATCGGGTTCGCCGTCCAGCGCATATTGCAGCTGCGCCCAAAGCTCCTTGCGGCCTGTGGCATCGTCCACGATGCGACGCTTGACGTAATCCACGCCGACGCGCTGCACGAAGTGCACCGTGCGCTCCAGATACCAGCCTTCGAGCCGGTAGAGCTGCAAGAACGCCCCGGCGTACTCCAGCACCTCACTGGGCGTGCGCACCTTGACCAAGAACTGCGCCACCTCCGTCTTGATGCCGCCGTTTCCGGCGATGTAGATCTCCCAGCCCGAGTCAACGCCAATCACGCCCACGTCCTTGATGCCCGCCTCGGCGCAGTTGCGCGGGCAGCCGCTGACGGCGAGCTTGACCTTGTGCGGGGCGTACATGCGCCACAGCGCGCGCTCCAGGTCCTTGCCCATTTGGGTACTGTCCTGGGTGCCGAAGCGGCACCATTCGCTGCCCACGCAGGTCTTGACCGTGCGCAGCGCCTTGGCATATGCATGGCCCGAGGGCATACCGAGATCGCGCCAAACGTGGACGAGGTCTTCCTTTTTCACGCCCAGCAGGTCGATGCGCTGGCCGCCCGTGACCTTGACGGTGGGGATCTGGTATTTGTCCACCACGTCGGCGATGCGGCGCAGCTCGTCGGCCGAGGTCTCGCCGCCCCACATGCGCGGCACCACTGAGTAGGTGCCGTCCTTTTGGATGTTGGCGTGGCTGCGCTCGTTGATGAAGCGCGACTGCGGGTCGTCCTGCGCCTCCTTCGGCCAGGTGGAGATCAGGTAGTAGTTCAACGCCGGTCGGCAGGTGGCGCAGCCGTTGGGCGTGCGCCAGTTCAGGTGGCGCATCACCGCGTCGATGGTGAGCAACTTGCGGCCGTCGGCCAGCGGCGTGCGGATGGCTTGGCGCACCTCCTCATGGCTGTAGTCGGTGCAGCCGCACATCGCCTTCTGCTTGGGCGTCGCCGAATAGTCACCGCCGGCAACGAACATCAGCAGCTGCTCCACCAGCCCGGTGCACGAGCCGCAGGAGGCGCTGGCCTTGGTGTGCTTGCGCACCTCCTCTAGCGTGAACAGGCCCTTGTCCTTGATGGCCTTGCAGATAGTGCCCTTGGTCACACCGTTGCAGCCGCAGACCTCGTCGCTGTCGGCCATGGCTGCGGCCTTGTTGTGGCCTTCGTGGCCGGTGTCGCCGATGTTCGATTCGCCGAACATCAGCCGGTCGCGGATGTCGTGGACGGGACGCCCCTCGCGCAGCAGCTTGAAGTACCAGGCGCCATCCACCGTGTCCCCATACAAGCAGGCACCCACGAGCCGGTCATCCTTGAGCACGAGCTTTTTATAGACCCCGCCATAGGGGTCGTGCAGCACGATCTCTTCCGTGCCCTCGCCGCCCATGAAGTCGCCGGCCGAAAACAGATCGATACCGGTAACCTTGAGCTTGGTGGAGACCTGCGAGCCCTGGTAGCGCCCGATACCGAACTGCGCCAGATGGGTGGCGCAGACCTTGGCCTGCTCGAACAGCGGGGCCACCAGACCATAGGCGACGCCGCGATGCGAGGCGCATTCGCCCACTGCGTAGATGCGCGGGTCGGTGACGGTTTGCATCGTGTCGCTGACGACGATGCCGCGGTGGCAGTGCAGGCCGATCCGCTCGGCCAGTTCGGTGTTGGGTCGGATGCCTGCGGCCATGACCACGAGGTCGGCCGGCACCTCCGAGCCGTCCTTGAACTGCACGGCCATGACGCGCCCGTCGGGGCCGCCGATCAGGGCCTGGGTCTGGGCACCGATCAGGAACTTCAACCCCCGCTCCTCCAGCGACTTCTGGAGCATTTTGCCGGCCACCTCATCGAGCTGACGCTCCATCAGCCAGGGCGCGATGTGCACCACGCTGACCTGCATGCCGCGCAGCATCAGGCCGTTGGCCGCCTCCAGGCCCAGCAGGCCGCCGCCGATCACCACGGCATGCCGGTACTTCGCAGCCGCCTCGATCATCGCGTTGGTGTCGGCGATGTCGCGGTAGGCGATCACGCCATCGAGATCCCTGCCCGGCACCGGCAGGATGAAGGGGTTGGAGCCGGTGGCCAGCAGCAGGCGATCGTAGGCGGCCTCGGTGCCGTCCTCTGCACGCACGATGCGGCGGCTGCGATCGACTTCCACCACCTTCTTGCCCAGATGCAGGGTGATGCCGTTGTCCTCGTACCACGACAGCGGGTTGAGGATGATGTCATCGATGGTCTGCTCGCCCGCGAGCACGGGCGACAGCAGAATGCGGTTGTAATTGGGGTGGGGTTCCGCCCCAAACACGGTGATGTCATAAAGGTCGGGCGCGAGCTTGAGCAGCTCCTCGATCGTGCGCACACCCGCCATGCCGTTGCCCACCATCACCAGACGCAGTCTGCGGGCGCTTCGGACTCGCATATCCATGGTTCCACTCCCATGCGGCTCACACGAGCGCTTCTGCGGGATGCGCGTGGCGCGCGTACAGAAAATCGAGCACGGCCTTGCGGCACCGTTGGTACGTGCTGTCGTCGGCCAACGCCAGCCGGTCACGCGGCCTGGGCAAGGGCACCGGCAACACCTCGCCAATCGTGGCCGCCGGGCCATTGGTCATCATGACGATTCGGTCGGCCAACAACACGGCCTCATCCACATCGTGCGTCACCATGACCACCGTACTGTGCGTCTGGGCCACGATTTGCATCAGCTCGTCCTGCAGACGGGCACGGGTCAGCGCGTCCAGCGCCCCAAACGGCTCGTCCATCAGCAGCACCTTGGGCTCCATCGACAACGCGCGCGCAATCCCCACGCGCTGCTTCATGCCCCCGCTGATTTCAGCAGGGTACTTTGACGCGGCATGAGCCAACCCCACCAAATCCAGTGCGGCCTGGGTTCGCTCCTGAAGCCGACGCTTGGGCTCCTGCTGGCCAAAGACCCGCTCGACCGCCAAATAAACGTTACCCCAGCACGTCAACCACGGCAGCAGAGAGTGGTTTTGGAACACCATCGCCCGCTCGGGTCCCGGGCCAACGACTTCACGGTTGTCGCACAACAAGACGCCTTGGGTCGGCCGCGTCAAACCGGCGATCAGATTCAGCAAGGTCGATTTGCCACAGCCCGAGTGCCCAATTAGGGCCACGAACTCCCCTCGCGCAATCGTCAAATCGATATCCCGTAAGGCGGTGAAAGGTCCACGTGGCGTGTTGAACGTTTGCTCAACACCCTGGATTTGGATATAGCGAGTCTCGTTCATGTCCGCACCTCCTCGTGCGTCAGCAGTCGTGCCAGACGGATCAGCAAGGCCTCCAACACCAACCCGACGAATCCGATCACGACGATGGCGATGATAATGTGTTCGACGTTGAGGTTGTTCCACTCGTCCCACACCCAAAATCCGATGCCGACGCCACCCGTCAACATCTCAGCGGCAACGATGACCAGCCACGCGGTTCCGACCGACAGGCGCACACCGGTCAACACATAGGGCAGCGTGGCCGGCAAGAGGATTCGCGTCACCACCTTCCATTCGGACAGGTTGAGCACGCGTGCCACGTTCAAATAGTCCTGGGGCACACGCTGCACGCCCGTCGCCGTATTGATGATCATTGGCCAGATGGAACAGATAAAAATCGTCCAGATCGCCGCCGGGTTGGCCGATTTGAAAACGAGCAGACCGATCGGCAACCAAGCCAGCGGGCTGACGGGCCGCAACAAGGCGATCAGCGGGTTGAGCATTGCGCTGAGCACCGCATAACGCCCGATCATGAATCCCAAAGGAATACCCACCAATGCTGCCAGCCCGAACCCCGTCCCAACGCGCTGCAAGCTGCTCAAGACATTCCATCCAATCCCCTGGTCATTGGGACCATTGCGGTAAAACGGGTCGGAAAATAACTTCGCGGCGGCATCGAAGGTCGAAGCGGGCGAGGGAAAGGGGCCTTGATCCCCTTTGGTCAACAAAGCCCAGATACCGACCACCAATGCGAGGCCGGCCAGGCCAGCGAACCCACGCCCCCAAAACCCAGCCAGCCGCGGCCGCAGAGGCGCACGACCCATGGCCGGGCCTTTCGGCAGCGTGTGCGATGGGACCGTCTGGCGAACCTCGCTGCGGTCTTCTGTGGGCGCCTCATCCAGAGGCAAATGAAAAATGGCGGCAACCATGACGTGCTCCCGGTGAAATCAGGCTTTGATGGCGAAGCTATCGGCGTACTTGGCAGGGTCTTTGCCATCCCATACCCTGCCGTCGATGAATTTGCTGCTGCGCAATGTGTCTTTGGGTACGCTGATACCCATGGCGGAAGCCACCGAACGATAGAGCTCGATTTGGTTGACCTGCTTGGCCACCGCGAGGTAATCGGGATGGCTGGTGAGCAAGCCCCAGCGCTTGTGTTGCGTCAAGAACCACATGCCATCCGACAAATACGGATAATTGACCTTGCCATCGTTGAAGAACTTCATGTGGTTCGGGTCGTCCCAGGTTTTTCCCAACCCATTTTGATAACGCCCAAGTATGCGCTGGTTGATCGTGTCGACACTGGTATTGACATACGCTTTTTGGGCAATCGTTTCCGCCATCTTCAGCTTGTTCGACAGGCTAGCGTCGATCCAGCGGCTGGCCTCGAGCACCGCCATCATCACTGCGCGTGTCGTGTTCGGGTATTTTTTTACGAACTCCGCCGTCGTTCCCAACACCTTCTCGGGATGATCGGGCCAAACATCCTGGGTGGTGTTGGCGGTGATACCAATGCCATCCATGATGGCGCGATGATTCCATGGCTCGCCGACACAAAAGCCATCCATATTGCCCACGCGCATGTTGGCAACCATTTGCGGCGGGGGCACGGTGATCGTCTTGACATCCCGAAACGGATGGATGCCATACGTCGCCAACCAGTAATAGATCCACATGGCGTGGGTACCGGTCGGAAAGGTTTGCGCAAAGGTATATTCACGTTTATTGGTGGCCATGTATTTGGCCAAGGACGGACCATCGATCGCGCCTTTGTCGGCCAACGCCTTGGATAGCGTGATCGCCTGGCCGTTGTGATTGAGCCCCATCAAAACGGCCATGTCCTTTTTGGGGCCGCCGACGCCCAGGTGGACGCCATAGACCAATCCATAGAGGACGTGGGCCATGTCCAGGTCACCGTTGACCAGCTTGTCACGCACGCCTGCCCAGCTTGCCTCTTTGGTGGGAACGATGGTGACACCGTACTTCTTGTCAAAGCCCAGCACGTTGGCCATGACGACACTGGCGCAGTCGGTGAGCGGGATGAAACCGATCTTGACTTCGGTTTTTTCCGGCGCATCCGAGCCGGCAGCCCACACCGGCAGATGGCCCAAAGCGGTAAATAGAGGGGCGCTGGTCAACGCTGCGCCTTGGCCGAGCCAGCGGCGCCGGGTGACACCCTGGGTTTGCGTGGCACCGTCGGCGACCTCGCGACAGGTGACGGACGACAACGCTGAAGACGAGTCGCGGGAAGGGGATGTCATGGTTACGGCTCCTGATCACTGATCAAAAAATTGGCACCCAAAACACGAACGGCGTCCGTCGCCTCAGGCAGGGGCCACTGCCAGGGCGAGGGACGCCGTTGTCCTCTCGATCGAACGCCACACTCGCAAAGCGTCCGTCGGCATTGACGGGTTTTGCGTTCGTTTGAGAATTAGCACAAAGCGTGCCAACCGATGCATGCCCCCCCGCTCAGAGGACAGACTGCGCGGCGGTTTTGTCGTGCGCTCGTCCGTCGCCGCCGGCGGCACTGCTGCGGTGCAACATAAGCACCAACGCAGTGCAGCGGGTCCCCCTAGTTAGGCACCACCCGACGCCGAAATCCAGCGCGCGGCCGCGGCCAGCGAAATGCGTCGGTCCATG
>NZ_CALIND010000030.1:0-2852 GCF_938045175.1 uncultured Tepidimonas sp. | reverse complement strand
CCCAGCTCGACCTGGTCTTGCACGTCTTCGATGTGAAAGGTGCCACCGCCAGGGCGCGAGCGCATGAGCGCGCGCACGACCGCCTGCGTGAGCTGATCGACCGTCTCGCGCACGCTGGCCGAGGCCGCGCCCTGCGGGCCGTGCACGGCCAAGAAGGCCTTCATCATCGCGACGGCGATTTTGCTGGGCTCGAATGGCACCACGGCGCCGTTGCGCCGAATGATCTGGTAGTGCGGCAACGTGCCGGCGGGGAGGGGGCGGGCGGCCTCGGGCACGGCGGCGACGCTGGCGCCGGACGGGGGGGTGGAGAGGGTGGTCTGCATGGAGCCTCGCTGAGGGTGATGTCCACAGGGCCGACGGCGAAACACTAGATCTAGTGTCCGTCGTTGAGAAAAAACACTACCGCTAGTGTAGCGGGCATGGCGGGCGGGACAAGAGGTCAGGCGCGAAAATTTTTCAATCTCGACGCCCCGCCGATATCCTCGGGTTGCCCCGGAGGGGACGACTAGCGCGGCATGGGGGCCGCGCCTGCGGTGCTGGCAAAGGCGTGCGCGGGCCAGCCGGTCAGCGCGATCAGGCGTGCCCAGTCGAAGCCGGGGCCCGGGTCACGCTTGCGGCCCGGGGCGATGTGTTCGTGGCCCGCCACCGCGCACAAGGTGGGCCAGCGCGCGCGCAAGGTTTGGCACAGCTCGGCCAGTGCGTCGTACTGTGCGGGTTCGAAGGTGTCGCCTTCCAACCCCTCCAGCTCCACACCAATGGAAAAATCGTTGCAGTTGGCCCGCCCGTGCCATTGCGAGACGCCGGCATGCCAAGCGCGGCGCTCGCAGGCGACGAATTGCACGAGCTCGCCGTCGCGCCGGATCAGGAAGTGGCTGGACACCTCCAGCCCGCGGATGCGCTGAAAGTAGGGGTGCGCCTCCCAGTCAAGCGTGCCGGTGAAGAGCTGCTCGATCGCGGCGCCGCCGTATTCGCCGGGCGGCAGGCTGATCGAGTGCACGACGATCAAATCGAGCGACGCGCCGGGCGGGCGCGGGCCGTGGTGCGGCGACGGCACCCAGCGTGCCTGGGCCAGCCACGTGCCCTCGGTGGGGGCGGGGTGGTCGGGGGGTGCGAGAGGGATCATGCACTCCTCGGGGCGGATCAGCGCACCAGTTGGTTGAGCTGGAACGAGTTGGGAGTGGAATCACCCGCGCAAAAACAACCGGTACACGGGATTGTCGGTTTCTTCGACGTAGGGGTAGCCCAGTTCGCGCAGGAAGCGCTGGAATGCCTTGTCGTCCTTTGGGGGCACCTGCAGGCCGACCAGGATGCGGCCGTAGTCGGCCCCCTGGTTGCGGTAGTGGAACAGGCTGATGTTCCAGCTCGGGCGCATGAGGGTGAGAAACTTCAGCAACGCGCCGGGCCGTTCGGGAAAGACGAAGCGCAGCAGCCGCTCGTCCTGCGCCAGCGGCGAGTGACCGCCGACCATGTGCCGGATGTGCTCTTGCGCCAGGTCGTCGTGGGTGAGGTCCAGCGTCGCAAAGCCGTGCTTTTCGAAGGCCGCCGCGATCTTGGCGCTCTCGCCCCGGCCGTGCGTGGTCAGGCCCACGAAGACGTGCGCCTGCTGCGCGTCATGGATGCGGTAGTTGAACTCGGTGACGTTACGCGGCCCGCCGGGCAGGCTGCCGATGGCCTGCAAAAAGCGCAAAAAGCTGCCGCGCTCTTCGGGAATGGTGACGGCAAACAGCGCCTCGCGCTCTTCGCCGACCTCAGCGCGTTCGGCCACGAAGCGCAGGCGGTCGAAATTCATGTTGGCGCCGCACAGGATGGCGGCGTACGTCTCACCCCGCGTCTTGTGCTGGGCGACGTATTTTTTGATCGCTGCCACCGCCATCGCGCCCGCAGGCTCGACGATGCTGCGCGTGTCGACGAACACGTCCTTGATGGCGGCGCACACTTCGTCGGTGTCGACGGTGACATAGTCATCGACCAGTTCGCGTGCGATGCGAAAGGTCTCCTCACCCACGAGCTTGACCGCGGTACCGTCGGAAAACAGCCCGACTTCATCCAGCTGCACCCGTTGGCCCGCGTGCACCGAGCGCAGCATGGCGTCGGAGTCGCTCATTTGCACGCCGATGACGCGGATGTCGGGTCGCACCGCCTTGAAGAAGTTGGCCACGCCCGCGATCAGGCCGCCGCCGCCGATGGCGACGAACACGGCATCGAGCCGGTTCGACCCCAGGCCCTGCAGTTGGCGCAGCATTTCCATGGCGATGGTGCCCTGGCCAGCGATGACGTCCGGGTCGTCGAAGGGGTGCACGAAGGTCAGCCCCTGCGCTTGGGCCAGCGCGGTGGCGTGCTGGGCCGCGTCGGAGTAACTGTCGCCGTGCAGCACCACATCGCCACCGAGCGCGCGCACGGCGTCGATCTTGACCTGTGGCGTGGTGGTGGGCATGACGATGACTGCGCGCGCGCCCAGCTTGTGCGCGCCCAGCGCCACCCCTTGCGCATGGTTGCCAGCCGAGGCGCAGATGACGCCGCGCTGCAACTCCTCGGGCGACAGGTGCGCCAGCTTGTTGTAGGCGCCGCGCAACTTGAAGCTAAAGACCGGCTGCTGGTCCTCGCGCTTGAGCAGCACCTTGTTGTGCAGGCGGCGGCTGAGATGGCGCGCGGGCTCCAGCGGTGTCTCGCGCGCCACGTCGTATACGCGCGCGGTGACGATCTTTTTCAGATAGTCGGCCGGGGTCAATTCGGTGGCCGAGCCTAGAGCAGGGTGAGATGGAGGGGCTTTGGCGGGCATGACGATGACGTGAGCGTTGCGTCTATCATAAGGTGCCGTCGGCGCTGCGGCCCGCCGCCGGTGTTCAAAAAAA
>NZ_CALIND010000029.1:0-17783 GCF_938045175.1 uncultured Tepidimonas sp. | reverse complement strand
TGATCCTGCTCATCAACATCGTCGGTGGCTTTGCCATCGGCATGCTGCAGCACGACCTGTCGCTGCAGCAGGCGGCGCACACCTACATCACGCTGTCGGTCGGCGACGCGCTGGTGGCACAGGTGCCGGGTCTGCTCATTTCCGTGGCAGCAGCCATGGTGGTCTCGCGCGTGGGCAAGGAAGAGGATCTGGGCGAGCAGATCGTGACCCAGCTCTTCGACTCGCCCAAGGTGCTGGGCGTGACGGCCGGGGTCCTGGGGTTGCTGGGCATCGTGCCCGGTATGCCCAACGGCGTGTTCCTCTTCTTTGCCACGGTGATCGGTGCGGTGGCTTACTGGCTGGCACGCCAACGCCGCCAGCCCTCGCCGCAGGAGCTGGCGGCCCAGCAGGCCGCGCAAGCGCCAGCCGAGACCGAGGCCACCTGGGACGACTTGCAGCCCGTGGATCTGTTGGGGCTGGAGCTGGGCTACCGGCTGATCGCCCTGGTGGACCGCAACCGGCGGGGCGACTTGCTGACCCGTATCAAGGGGGTACGCAAAAAATTCGCGCAAGAGGTGGGCTTTTTGCCACCACCGGTGCACGTGCGCGACAACCTGGAGCTCAAGCCGAGCGGCTACCGCATCACGCTGCGCGGCGTGGTGGTGGGTGAAGGCGAGGTGTTTCCGGGCCAGTATCTGGCGATCAATCCAGGGCACATCCGCACACCGCTCATCGGCCAGGCCACCAGCGACCCCGCATTTGGCCTGCCGGCCACCTGGATCGACGAGCGTCAGCGTGAAAGCGCGCAAATGGCGGGCTACACCGTGGTTGATGCCGAGACCGTGTTGGCCACGCATTTGTCACACTTGATGCAGGTCCACGCCGCCAAGCTGCTCAGCCGCACCGAGGTACAGGAACTGGTCGAGCACGTGCGCAAGCTGGCGCCCAAACTGATCGAAGAAGTGATTCCGGCCATGGTGCCCATCGGCGTGTTCCAGAAAGTGCTGCAGTTACTGTTGGAGGAAGGCGTGCACATCCGCGATATCCGTACCATCGTCGAGACGCTGGCCGAGCACGCCGGCCAGACGCAAGACCCGATCGAGCTCACGCGGCGGGTGCGCCAGGCGCTGTCGCCGGCCATCGTGCAGCAGATCTATGGCCCGGTGCAGGAGCTGGAAGTCATTGCCATCGAGCCGGGCCTGGAGCGCCTGTTGACCCAGGCGCTCGGCGGGCAAGGTATGAGCGCGCTCGACCCTGGCATCGCCGACATGCTCACGCAGTCGGCCGCCAAGGTGGCGGCGCGGCAAGAGGAAAGCGGCGTGCCCGCCGTGCTGCTGGTGCCCGACGCCATCCGGCAGGCCATCGCCCGGCTGCTCAAGCGCGCCGCCCCCCGGCTGCAGGTGTTGGCCCACAGCGAAATCCCTGATACCCACACCATTCGCATCGGCCCGATCATTGGAGAGCCCGCATGAACGCGCAACGATTCGTCGCCCCCAACTCGCGCGAGGCCATGGCGCTGGCGCGCGCCGCTTTTGGCGATCACGCCGTGATCCTGTCGAGCCGATCCACCGACGCTGGTTTCGAGGTCGTGGCAACCTCGGAGGAGCAGCTCTCCGCCATCGCCGCGCAGGTGGCTACGCCGGCGGCGCAGGCGAGCCGTGCCACGTTACCGGAGACACCGACGCCACGCTCGGCACGCGCCACACTCGGCCTGCAACAGCGGGCGGCAGCGCAGCTGCCCCCGGTGTCGCCTGACAGCACGGTGGCCCAAGACAGCGAGACGCTGGCCATGAGCACGCTGTCGTTCCAGGAATATGTGCGCGAGCGCATGTTGCGCAAACGGCGCGAGGCGTTGCAGGGCCGTGCGCCCGAGTCGGCGGGCGCCGCGCGGCCCGCCGTGCCTCCGCGGGCGGCGCCCGCCCCCACCGCGGCGCGCGCGCCCGCAGCGCCGGCGCCGCGCGACGACGACGCGATGGTGCTGCCCTTTGGCCGCAGTGCGCCCGCTGCGTCCGCGCCACAGGCGGCGGCCACGCCGCGCCGCGTGCCCGCCGATGACGCGGCCCGCGCCAGCCGGCTCGAGGCACAGCTGGCCGCCATGCAGGCCATGATGGAGGAGCGCTTCCAGACCCTGGCATGGCTGGGGCAGTCGCGCCTCAATCCGATCCAGTCGCCATTGATGCTCAAGTTCATCCGGGCCGGATATTCGCCCACGGTGGCACGTGCCGTTCTCGAGCGCCTGCCGGCCCACTTGGGCGCGGCGGATGCCTGGCGTTGGACGCTGGAAGTGTTGGCGCGCAATCTGCGCGTCGCGCGCGAGCCAGGGCACTTGTGCGACGAGGGTGGCGTCTTTGCGCTCATTGGCTCGACTGGGGTGGGCAAGACCACCACGGCCGCCAAACTGGCCGCGCAATGCGTCAAGGCCTATGGCGCCAATAGCGTGGGCCTGATCTCGCTCGACACCTACCGCGTCGCCGGTTACGAGCAGCTGCGCGCCTACGGACGCATGCTGGGCGTGGTGGCCCACCAGGCCCACGACCGGGCCGCGCTGCAAGACTTGCTGGAGCTGTTGGCCAACAAACGCATGGTCATCATCGACACCGCAGGCCTGGGGCAAAAAGACCCGCGCATCCAGGACATGATGGCGCTGTTGCAAGCACCGCAGATTCGCAAGCTGCTGGTGGTCAACGCCGGCAGCCACGGTGACACGCTCGACGATGTCTTTCAGGCCTACCGTGACACGCCCTTGCATGGCGTGATCCTGTCCAAGGTCGACGAGGCCGCCAAGCTGGGGCCAGCGGTGGACGCGCTCATCCGGCACCAAGCCGTGCTGCGCGGGCTGACCACCGGCCAGCGTGTACCCGAGGACTGGCAACGGCCCGACGCCGCCGCGCTGGTGCGTCTGTCGATGGGGGGGCGGGGCAAGTCGGCGTTCGACCCCACCAGCGCCGAATTGCCGTTTTTCTTCACCGATCCGGTGCAGTCGGGCTGGCAGCCCGAGGGGGCCGCCCATGCTTGAGCCGATCCGCGACCAAGCGGCAGGCTTGCTGGCGTGGCACCTGCAGCCACCGACGCGCGTGCTGGCCGTGCTCGCGGCCGCCCGCGGCTCGGCGTCGTTGGAGCTGCTGTGGAGGCTGCACCAGGGGTGTCAGGCGTTGGGCATGCCGTGCGCCGTGGTCGAGGGCGAACCCGGCCACTGGCCGGAGGACCTGCCGAGCGGCGGCGCGTGGCTGTGGCACGCGCCAGCCAACGAGGTGTTGCGCTGGTGGCCCACCGATGGTGGGCGGCCATTGGTGGCGTTGACGGCCGAGCCGGCGGCGCTCGTGGCGGCCTACCAGGATCTCAAGCGCCTGCACGGCATGGGCCTGCGACCTGTGGTGATCGCCTTACCTGAGCCCAGCGACCATCCGGTGCCCGACGTCGCGAGGGGTGGCGAGGCGCCCGCGCCAGGGCCGCTGTCGGCAGCCCTGTCGGCGCTGCGCCGCACCTGCGACAGCCACCTGGGCGTCGCTCCGACGGTCTGGGCGCTGGGGTATGATGCGCGGGGATCGGTCACACCCGAAACCCAGGCCGTGTTGGGCAGAATCCTGGATGCGGCTTGGGTGTTGGAAGCACCGGCTTTTGCGGGGGAGCAACGGCGGCCATGCTGACGTCCAGTCCGGTGTCGATACCGCGGCCGATCCGACCGCCGGAGTTTTCGATGTACACGCCCAAGGGCACGCTCGACCGAGACGCGCAGTTGCGCCAGTATGCGCCGCTGGTGCACCGGCTGGCGCACCTGATGATTGCACGTCTGCCCGCCAGCGTCGAGCTCGACGATTTGATCCAGGTTGGCATGATCGGGCTGACCGAGGCGCTGGCGCGCTATGAGCCGTCGATGGGGGTGCAGTTCGAAACCTTCGCCAGCCAGCGCATCCGCGGGGCCATGCTCGACGAGCTGCGCGATGCCGATTGGATGTCGCGCGGCTCACGCAAACTGCAAAAGGACATCGAGGGCGCGATCCACCGGCTGGAGCAGCGCCTGCAGCGCGCCCCTCGCGAGTCCGAGATCGCGCAAGAGCTGGGCATGTCGCTCGCGGAGTACCACGAAACCCTGTCGCGCATGCGGGGCACGCAGCTGGTCTATCTGGAAGACCTGGGTTCGCGCAGCGAAGACGACGACGGGTTTCTGGATCGCCACTTGCCCGACGATGCCGACCGCAGCCCCGAGGCCATTTTGGCGGACCAGCGCATGCGCGCCGCCTTGGTCGAGGCGATCGGCAAGCTGCCCGAGCGCGAGCAGTACGTCATGAGCATGTACTACGAGCACGACATGAATCTCAAGGAGATCGCGGCCGTGCTAGGCGTCACCGAGTCTCGCGTGAGCCAGCTGCATTCACAGGCGATCGCGCGCTTGCGAGCGCGTCTGCGCGAGCACTGAAACCCGTCCCACCGACGGGGCAAGCGCAGACACCCCGTATTCAGCCGTAGCCGCCGCGCCCCGTGGTCGGGCGTGAGCGCCCGAGCTGGGAGTACGCCTGCAGCGCATCCTGCGGCAGCAACTGCGCCAGTGCCATGCGGGTGCTACCCGACAGGCGCGCTTGCAATTCCTGCAATTGCTGCAGCCGGCTGCCGATGTCCTCCAGCAGCCGGGCGGCCTCGGGCGCGGCCGCTTGGCCCGGGGCGCTGCGGCCCCACGCGTCGCGCACGGCCACGAACGCTTGCGCCAGCGCCGCGCACGCGGCCACCCACTGATCGGTGTCCACTTCACCCGCCGCATGGCGCGACGCCAACTGCAGCACATGGCCGAGTTGTTCGTGCGCCTCGCGCAACAGGGTCAGGGGGTCACCGCAGCGGGTGGTCATGTGCATCAAGCGGAGCGGCGCGGGCCCGCTGCCGCCACGCCCAGCAGCTCGCGCGCGCTGCCCAGCAGTTTGTCGGCGATGACCTCGGCGTTGACCGAGAAACTGCCATTCTGGATGGCCGTCCGCATGGCCTCGACTTTGGCGGCATCGAAGCTGTCCGTTCCCGAGCGCGCGATGCCATTCGTCATGGCCTGCGTGACGGGCGAAAACTTGACCGTGGCGCTGACCGCTTCGGCGGGGGAAGCAGGCGCGCCGCGTGCGGACGAACTCACCCCCTCCCCGGTGCGCTGCGTCACCGGAGTCGGCAAACCGAACTTGGATTGAGGCGAGTTGTTGACTTTCATGGCACTCTCCGCTCCCCGGGTAGAGGGGACGCTCGAGAGCTTTATCGGCGGGACGAGCCCGGACTTTACCCCTTTTTCGAGATTTTGTGTGGATTAGAGGGTCAGTACCACCGTTTGGGCATCAAGCACCGTGCCCACCAGGATGCGGCGGTTGGGCAGGCGCACCCGCACGGGCTCGCCGATACGGCCGTGGCCCAGCGCCTCGCCGGTGGCCATCACCACGAAGCCGGGCCCCTCCAGGCGCAGACGCACGGTGCTGCCGGGCTCGAAAACCTGCGGTGCACGCACCACACCGGTGCGCAACACTTGCCCTGCTCCCAGTCCACGCACGGCCTGCAAGCCCTGCCAATCCTGCGGGCGCACCAAGACGGCCTCGCGATACGCGGTCCAGTCAACCTCGGCAGCTTCGGCGTGTTCAGGGCCCAGCGTCTCGCCGGGCGCCACCGGGCGCCGCAGCACCCAGCCGGGACCCCAAACGCGCACATAAATCGGTAAAAAGACGTTCCACGGCGTGGGGCCTTCGGCGCAGCGCAGCCCGATGCGGCTGCGCCCCCACAGGCGGGTACCAGCAGGCAAGTAGGGCTCCACGCGCCGGCACGGGGCCAGTTGCAGGCGCGGGTCGAGCGTGCCCACTTCGATCTCGGCGCGCAGGGGCAAATCCGCCGTCGCACCCTGGAGCTGCTGTGCGACTTCGCCGTCGAGCCAGCGCCCCATCTGTTCACGCCAAGGGCTCGATCCGACCGGCGCCGACGCCTCGCCCGCCCAACCTGGGGCGGTGGCCAGCCACAGGGCGGCCGCGGCTGCCACGCACAGCCACGCCCGCACAGCGTGTCGCCAGCCAAGGGGGAGTGGGGTTGCCATATTCACCCCTGCACTGTAGGCGCAGCGCGTGGCGGGCAAAACCCGGAAATGCCAGCCGCGCCCTCGCCTTATCGGCGCTTTGCTTGCCCTCAAGTTTTTGACAATGCAGGCAACGAGGCGGTCTGCGGACCGCGCACCACCATCCGACGACGGGTAGAGGCCGATATGTTCAACCGATGGACCGAGCGCATGGACTTGCTGGGGCAAGCCCTGCAGCTGCGCGCGTACCGGCAGCAGGTCATCGCCAGCAACATCGCCAATGCCGAGACCCCCGGCTACGTGGCGCGCGACTTCGACTTTCGCACTGCGCTGCTGCAGGCCCAGGCACGCGAGCGCGGTGCCACCCTATCGACGGCCAGTGCAGCGGTGCCGTCGGCGTTGCAGGGGCTGGCGGGCAGCGATCCGCGTCACTTGCGCACCGCTGCCGCGGCCGGCGTCACTGACGCCGCGCGCCCCGCCTACACCGTGCGCACCCAGCCGTCGCTGGACCAAAACACGGTCGATCTGGACCAGCAGCGCGCCAACTTCGTGGACAACGCCGTGCAGTACGAGACGACGCTGCGGTTCATCAACGGCCACGTCAAGACGATGCTGGCGGCCATCCAAGGGCAATGACGGGGGATCGCCATGTCGATGTTTCGCATTTTCGACGTCTCGGGCAGCGCCATCAGCGCGCAGGCGCAGCGCCTCAATACGGTGGCGTCCAACCTGGCCAATGCGGATGCGGTCGCGGGCCCGGACGGCCAGGCGTACAAGGCGCGGCAAGTCGTGTTTCAAACGGTGCCGATGGGCGAACCGGCGTCTGCCGGCGTCAAGGTGCGCACCATCGTCGAGAGCGATGCGCCCAACCGGCGCGTCTTCAACCCACACCACCCCAGCGCCGACGCGCAAGGCTATGTCACCTACTCCAACGTCAACCCGGTGGAGGAAATGGTGCACATGATCGCCACGGCGCGCTCGTATCAGAATAACGTCGAGGTCATGAACACGGCCAAGACGCTGTTGCTCAAGACCCTGCAGATGGGCCAGTGATGCCCGCGTGAGGTGACCGCCATGTTCATGACCCCCTTGAGCTCGAGCGCGATCGACGCCTACAACGCGCGCGGCGGCGCGCAGGCCGACTCGATGGACCCGAAGGCCGCGCAGGAGCGCTTCCTCAAGTTGTTCGTCGCGCAGCTCAACAACCAAGACCCGCTCAACCCGCTGGACAACGCGCAGATGACCACCCAAATGGCGCAGATCAACCAGGTGGTCGGTCTGCAGCAGGTCAACGAAACCCTCAAAGGGCTGGCGGCGCAGTTCAACATGGTCGGCTCCATCCAGGGCGCGCAACTGGTGGGCCGTCAGGTGGCCAGCGAGGGCAACGGCCTGGTCGTCAGCGACGGGGTGGCACGCGGCGCCTTCACGCTGTCCGGCCCGGCCGACAACGTCACCGTCGAGATCCTGGGCGCGGCGGGCGAGGTACTGGGCACCTCCGCCCTCGGGGGGCGCAGCGCGGGGCTGCAGACCTTCGAGTGGCCCCTGGGCGACGTGGAGGTCGACCGGGTACGCAGCCTGCGCGTGGTCGCCACCCAAGGTGGCCAGGCGGTGTCGGCCACCCCGCTGGCGCTGCACCGCGTGCAGTCGGTCGGTCTGGTCGAGGGCAACCTGCGCCTGCGTACCGATGGCGGGACGCTGGGCTACGACCAAATCCTTGCCTTCCTTTGAATCGCCGTTTTTTCTTTCGATTACCCGCAGGAGCACACCATGAGCTTTGGCACCGGACTCTCAGGCCTGAACGCTGCCAGCAAAAACCTCGACGTCATCGGCCACAACATCGCCAACGCCAATACCACGGGCATGAAGGCCGGGCGCGCCGAGTTCGCCGAGATGTACGCCGCCTCGCTGGGTGCGGCGGGCGGCAGCAACGGCGGGATCGGCGTGAGCGTGGCCACCGTCGCCCAGATGTTCACGCAGGGCAATATCAAGATCACCGGCAACAACCTGGACATGGCGATCAATGGCGAGGGGTTTTTCTCGGTCGAGCTGACCGATGGCTCGATCGCCTACACCCGCAATGGCGAGTTCAAGCTCGACCGCGACGGCAACATCATCACCAACAACGGCGCCAAGTTGCTGGGTTATGCCACCGACACGACCGGTCGGCCCACTTCCGTCGAGCCCGTGCCGCTCAATCTGCCCACCGGGAAGAATATCGACCCCAAGGAATCGACCGAGCTCAAGCTCACCATGAACCTGGACGCGCGGGCCGAGGTCGATACGGTCGGCGCGCCGCTGACGCCCGAGAACAAGCAGTACGGCACTTCCCTCAATCTGTACGACACACTGGGTAATGCGGTTCCGGTGCAGATCTACTTCATCAAGACTGCGGCCAATGCATGGGACGCCGTGTCGGTCTACCAGCCGGTCGATCCGCCTGGTCCGGCCGTCGAAACCAATCTCGGAACGATCAACTTCAATCCGACGACTGGGCGTCCCAACCTACCGCTTTCGCTGACGAATATCCAGGTGGCTACCGATGCCATCGCCCCCGGCTTGCCGGCGGACGATATCGATGTCGCGTTGAATTTCGGCGATCCGGCCAACCCCGCGCTGGCCACCGTCACCCAGTTTGGCTCCAAATTCGCCGTCTATGAGGTGTCCCAGGACGGCTACCCTTCGGGTGAGCTGACGTCGATCGCCGTCGGAGAGGACGGCGTGATCACGGCCCGCTACTCCAACGGGGTCAGTCAGGCCAACGGGCAAGTCATGCTGACCCGGTTTCGCAATGTGCAGGGGTTGCAGCCGATCAATGGCGGCTACTGGCAAAAAACGCAGGCGTCCGGAGACCCCATCATTGGCCAGCCGTTGTCGGGCCGATTTGGCCTGATCCGTTCCGGCGCGCTCGAAGAATCCAACGTCGACCTGACGCAGGAGCTCGTGAATATGATCGTCGCGCAGCGCCACTACCAGGCCAACGCGCAGACCATCAAAACACAGGACCAGGTGCAGCAAACGCTGGTCAACTTGCGTTGATCAGTGCCCGAAACCCGCGGAGCGTGAATCATGGACCGCATTCTCTACACTGCCGCGTCCGGGGCCAAGGCCGCCATGCACCGGCACCAGGTCATCGCGCACAACCTGGCCAACGTCACCACGACCGGGTTTCGGGCCGAGCTGTCCACCTTTCGTGCCGTGCCGCTGCGCGGCGAGGGCGCCACGACGCGCGTGCACGCGCTGGAGGCTACCGCCGGGTATTTGGACAAGCCGGGCGCGATGCAGCACACCGGGCGGCCGTTGGACGTGGCGGCGGAAGGCAACGCCTTCTTTGCCATCCAGGCGCTGGATGGCACTGAAGCCTACACCCGCGCCGGCGCGCTGCAAGTCAATGCCCAAGGCACGCTGGTTGGCTTCAACGGCTTACCCATGCTGGACGCGGGCGGTGCGCCGATCCAGGTGCCACCGGGTGCCCAGGTCGGCATCGGGCGCGACGGCACGGTCAGCGCCAAGGTGGGCAACGAAGCCCCGCAGGTGATCGGCCGCCTCAAGCTGGTGACGCCGCCCGAGGGGCAGCGCTTGGTGCGGGGCAATGACGGGCTGTTTCGCGCCCCTGATGGGCAGCCGCTGCCGGCCGACGACGCGGCCCAGCTCGCCGACGGCATGTTGGAGGGCTCCAACGTGGACCCGATCGCGGCGATGGTGGACATGATCGCCGCCACCCGCCAGTACGAGCTGCAGATGCGCATGCTGCAAAACGCCGAGAAGAATGACCAGACCGCCGCCCAGTTGCTGGGGTTGCAGGGCGGCTAACGGAGAACCGACATGATCAATTCGCTGCAGATCGCCAAGACCGGCATGACGGCCCAGCAGACCCAGCTCGACGTCATCTCGCACAACCTGGCCAACGTCGCCACCGCCGGCTTCAAGCGCGGCACCGCGCTGTTCGAGGACCTGATCTACCAAAACCTGCGTCAGGTAGGCGGCAATACCGCCGACAACGCCCAGCTGCCCACCGGCCTGCACATCGGTCTGGGCGTGCGCACCGTCGCCACCGCCCGTACCTACAGCCAGGGCAACCTGCAGCAGACCGACAACAACCTGGACGTCGCCATCAACGGCAACGGTTTTTTCCGGATTCAGTTGCCCGACGGCAGCGTGGCCTACACGCGCGATGGCAGCTTCAAGCTCAACAACCAGGGGCAAATCGTCACCAACCAGGGCTACCTGCTGGTGGACTCGCCCACCGTGCCCGAAAACGCTCGCTCGCTGACCATCGGCAAGGACGGCCAAATTACCGTGTTGGTGCCGGGGCAGGCCCAGCCGCAGGTCATCGGGCAGATCACGCTGGCCAACTTCATCAATCCCGCCGGGCTGGAGCCCATGGGGCAAAACCTGTTCATGGAATCCCAGGCGTCGGGGGCTCCCAACGAGGGCACGCCGGGTGCCGAGGGCTTCGGGCAGGTGATGCAGGGGTTTTTGGAGAGCTCCAACGTCAACGTGGTGCAGGAGCTGGTCAACATGATCCAGACGCAGCGCGCCTACGAGCTTAACTCCAAGGCCGTGACTACCTCCGACCAAATGTTGCAGCGGCTCACGCAGCTGTGATGTCGGGCCTCTGTGCAGGAGCATGATCATGATCGCGCGCTACGGATCGAGCTTCGTATCGGTACTGGCGGCCTGGACGCTGGGCGGCTGTGCCGCCCTGTCGCAAATCCCAGATGTCGACTTGGCCAAACCGCCCGAGGATGGCATTCGCTACCCACGCGTGGCCGCCGATCCGGCGCAGCCGCCCAGCGGGTCGCTGTACGCCACGCAGGCCTATCGCCCCGGATTCGAAGACCACCGCGCGCGCCTGCCTGGCGACGTTGTGACGATCCAGATCACCGAGTCGCTCTCGGCCAGCCAGAGTGCCAAGACCGACGTCAAGCGCGACAGCGGCCTGAGCGCGGGCGTGAGCGCGTTTCCATTTCTGGGGGCATCCACACTGGCAGACTTGAACGCCGGTGCGAAGTCCAGCAACACCTTCAAGGGCGACGGCAAGACGGAGGCGGTCAATACCTTCCGCGGCACCATCACCGCCGTCGTCACCGAGGTACTACCCAACGGACACCTGGTCGTTATCGGCGAGAAGCAGATCGGCGTCAACCAGGCGGTGGACGTGCTGCAGTTCAGCGGGACGGTGGACCCGCGCGCCATCCAGCCCGGCAACGTGGTGCCTTCGACCCAGGTGGCCAACGTGCGCGTGCTCTCGCGCGGGCGGGGCGCGCCGGCCGATGCGCAGACATTTGGCTGGTTGGCGCGCTTCTTTTTGACGCTTTTGCCGTTCTAAAGTTTTTCGACAATCGGTTCACGAGGTGACGAGCGATGAACCGATGGACCCGACTCTTGCGCACCGCCGCCGTGGCGACAGGCCTGGCGGTGGCGGCGCTCACGGTCAGTGCCCAGGCCAGCGGCCGCATCAAGGACGTGGCCAGCGTGCAGGGCGTGCGCAGCAATCAGCTCGTGGGCTATGGCCTGGTCGTGGGGCTGGACGGCACGGGCGACGGCAACAACGTCTATACCGCGCGCAGCCTGTCCAACTTCATGCAGCAAATGGGCATCAGCCTGCCGCCGGGCACCACGGTGCAGCCGAAAAACGTGGCCGCGGTGCTGGTGACGGCTGAATTGCCCGCGTTTGCCCGGCCAGGGCAGACGATCGATGTCACCGTGTCGTCGGTGGGCAGCGCCAAATCGCTGCGCGGCGGCACGCTGATCCAGACCCCGCTGCGCGGCGCCGACGGCCAAGTCTATGCCCTGGCGCAGGGCAATCTGGTGATCGCCGGGGCGGGTGCCTCGGCTGGCGGCAGCAGCGTTACCGTCAACCACCTCAACGCCGGACGCATCCCCAATGGCGCGCTGGTGGAGCGCACCGTGCCCACGCCGCTGTTGCTAGGCGACGCGGTGACGCTGAGCATCCGCTCCGACGATTTTCAGACTGCTACACGGGTGGCAGCGGCCATCAACCGCGCCATCGGCGACGGCACGGCGCAAGCGCTGGACGGGCGCACGGTACAGGTGCGCGCCCCGCGTGACCCCAACGAGCGCGTGGCGTTTTTGGCCAGCCTGGAGGACTTGCCCATCGAGACCAGCGCGCCGCGCGCGCGCGTGGTGTTCAACCCGCGCACCGGTTCGGTGGTCCTCAATCAAGCGGTCAAACTGTCGCCAGCCGCCATTGCGCACGGCAATCTGTCCATCACCATCACGTCCACGCCGCAGGTCAGCCAGCCGCCGCCGTTTGCCCCGCCGGGCGCGCAGACGGTGGTGACCGAGAAGGCCGACATCCAAGTCCAGCAAGAAGGCGGCAAGTTGCTAGAAGTAGAGGCCTCGGCGCAACTGGCGGACGTGGTGCGCGCGCTCAACAAACTGGGCGCCAACCCGCAGGACTTGCTGGCTATCCTGCAAGCGCTCAAGGCCGCCGGCGCCTTACAGGCTGAGTTGGAGGTGCTCTGATATGGCGCTGCAACCCTTGTCCCCGACGGCTGTGCCCGCGAGCGCGGCGCGCGGGCTGGCGGTCGATGCGCAGGCACTCGACGGTCTGCGCCACGCGGCGGGCCGCGATCCGCAGGCGGCGCTCAAAGAGACCGCTCGTCAGTTCGAGGCGCTGTTCATGCGCGAGCTGCTCAAATCCATGCGCGAAGCGACGATGAAAAGCGGTCTGGTGGACAACGAGGGCACGGAAATGGGTACCGAGCTGCTCGACGAGCAGTTGGCGCTGAAAATGACGGGCCTGCCCGGGGGCTTGAGCGAGATGATCGAGCGCCAGCTGCGTCAGCAGATGAGTGCGGGGCGCGATTCCAGCCCGCGCGGCGCCGCGGCGCAGGCACCTGCCGTTTCCTCCTCCGCAGCGGCCGACGTTGACGGGGTCGCAGGGGCGGTGCCGCGCCCCACGCCGACTCAGGCCGCGTTCGTTGCCCGCCACCGCGAGGCGGCCCTGCAAGTGGCGCGCGATACGGGCATCCCGGCGGCGTTCATGATCGGGCAGGCGGCGCACGAAACAGGTTGGGGGCGCAGCGAAATCCGCATGGCCGACGGACGCAACGCGCACAACCTGTTTGGCATCAAGGCTGGCCCCGGCTGGCAGGGCAAGGTGGCGGAGGTCACCACCACCGAATACATCGACGGCCAGCCGCGTAAGTTGGTGCAGCGCTTTCGCGCCTACGACAGCTACGCCGAGGCGTTCCGTGACTACGCGCGCCTGATCAGCCAAAGTCCGCGCTATCAGGCGGTCATGCGCAACCTGCATTCGGCGCAAGCGTTTGCGCAGCATTTGCAGCAGGCCGGCTACGCCACCGACCCGCAGTACGCGGCCAAGCTCAGCCGCGTCATCAACACCACGCTGCACCTGCAGCGCGCCCTGGCCTGATGGGTAAGACGCCATGAGCAGCCTCAACATCGCCACCCGCGCGCTCACCACCAACCAGGCGGTGCTACAGGTCATTGGCCACAACATTGCCAATGCCAACACCGAGGGCTACACACGCCAGCGCGTCGAGCTGCAGGCGGTGGCCGGGCAGTTTCTCGGGGGGGCCTATTTTGGCAAGGGCGTGCAGATCGACAACGTGGTGCGCGAGGGCTACAACGCCTTTTTGACGCGCGAGGCCACCAGCACCAGCAGCATGGCGGCCGCAGACGCGGTACGCTACCGCTACCTGCAGTCGGTCGAAAGCCTTTTTCCGCTGGGCGAAGGCGGGTTGGGCAAACTGCTCAACGATGCGCTCAACGCCTGGGGCGACGTCGCCAGCGCGCCCAATGACACCGCAGCCCGCCAGGTGGTGCTGGACCGCTTCGATGCGCTGACCGCACGGCTGCGTGATACCTCGGCGCGGCTCGACGACATCAGCCAGGGCGCGCGCCTGCAGGCGGTCGAGGAGGCCAATACCGTCAACCGCTTGGCGCAGGCGATCGCCGATATCAACGCCTCGATCGCACGGGTGCGCGGCACGGGCACCGGCCAGCCCAACGATCTGCTGGACCAGCGCGACCGCCTGATCGCCCAGCTGGGCGAAAAAATCCAGGTCACCACGCTCGAAGCCGACGACGGCACGGTGTCGGTGTTCGTGGCGGGCAGCCAGCCCCTGGTGCTGGGCAACCAGGCCGCGCAGCTGCAGGTGGTGCGTGCGGATCTCGACGGCGACCGGCGCGTGCAGTTGCAGTTCAAGCAAGGCAACAGCGTGGCCGACATCCCACAGGCGTTCATCGGGGGTGGCTCGCTCAAGGGGTTGGTGGACTTCATCAACGACGACATCACGCGCACCCAGGCCGAGCTGGGCCGGGTGGCACTGGCGATGGCGGTCGCGCTCAACGAGCAGCACCAAAACGGGCGGGATCTGCAAGGCAACTTGGGCACGCCACTGCTGTTGGGATCGGGGCCGTTCAGCGGCGTGGGCGCGGTCACCAACAGCGGCAGCGCGACCGTCACCGCCACCGTGGCCAACGTCAACGATGCCGGGGCGTTACGGCCCGACGACTACTGGTTGACGTTCGTCAGCGCCACCACCGTGACCATCCAGCGCTCCAGCGACGGCCACTACTGGGACGGCACGGGTTGGGTGCCCAGTGCAGCGAGTGCTGTCCCGGTCGGCCCCGGCGTGTTCGAAGGCTTGACGCTGACCCTTTCGGGCGGTACGGTGGGCGACCGCTACGCGCTGCGGCCAGCAGCCACGGCGCTGGGCACCATTGCGCTTGCCATCGACGATCCGGTCAAACTCGCCGCGGCGTCCAACCCGCCCGTGGGCAATGTCCAATTCGACGGCAGCAACGCCCGAGCCATCATGAAGCTGCGCGATAAACTGTTGTTCGACGGTGTTACGCCCTTGTCCGACGGCTATGTCGCGGCGTTTTCTCGGGTGGCCTCGCGGGTCAACCAGGCCAAGACGTCGAGTGAATTTTCGCAGGCGCAGGCGCGCGACGCCGAGCAGCGCCGCGCCAACGAGGCCGGCGTCAACCTGGACGAGGAGGCCGCTCGGCTGCTGCAATTCCAGCAGGCCTATCAGGCCAGCGCCAAATACTTGCAGACGGTGCAGTCTATCTTCGACACGCTGCTGAGCACCTTCCGCTAAAAACCGGGGTCCCATCATGAGCACGTTTCGTGTTGCCACCGCCTATAGCTACGACAACACCATCGCGCGCCTGCAACGGCGCCAGGCGGAACTGGCCGAGCAGCAGGACAAGCTCTCGTCGGGCAAGCGGGTGCGCACCATCAGCGACGATCCGGCGGCTGCGGCGCTGGCCGAGCGCGAGCAGGCGCGCATGCAGCGTGTGCAGGCCGACCAGCGCGCACTGGAGGCGTCGCGCCGCAGCCTCGAGCTGGCGGAGAGCACCTTGGCCACGGTCACCGACCTGTACCACCGTGCCAAAGAGCTTATCGTGCAGGGCGGCAACGGCGCGCTCAATGCCTCGGACCGGCAGGTGATCGCCGAGGAGCTCGACGGCATCCGCGAGCGTATCTTGGCGCTGGCCAATACCAAAGACACGCTTGGGCGGCCCCTGTTTATGGGGTTGGGCGTCGAGGACCCCCAGACGCGCCCGTTCGAGGCAGTCACCGGCGCGCCGCTGCCACTCTATGGCGCCGACGACCGGGCCGTACGGGCTTATGGCGTAGCGGGGCAAGAGCCACCCACCGAGACGTCGCTGCCCACCGGGCTGGATGGGCGGGTCATCTTTGGCTTTTCCTACGACGGCACCACCTATACCCAAGGTAACGACAGTATTTGGGAAACGCTGGACCGCGCCATCTACGCGCTGCGCAACAATACGCTGACCCCGGGCCAACTGAGCACCGAGCTGGGACAGGCCAATAGCAACTTGGCCACACGGCTCGACGCCGTGATGACCGCCCGGGCGCAGCTGGGCGACTGGCTCAACCGTGCGGACTCCATGAAAGCCGCCATGCGCAGCCGTGAGGACTACCACATCGAACAGGCGTCCGAACTGACGGACTTGGACATGGTGGAAGCCATCTCGCGCTTCCAGACGCAGCAGCTGGGCTACCAGGCTGGGCTGTCCTCCTACGCACAGGTGCAGCGACTGTCCCTGTTCCAGTACCTGGCCTAATGGGCTGACGGGGCTGGCGCGCCTTCGGCTACAGTGGCGGGGTGATGCGCCTGAGTCTGCTCGACCGAGCCGTTTTTACCTACCAACCCATCTGGGGCCGCAGCCGCCAGCTGGTCGGCGTGCGCCTGCACGTGCGGCTGCTGGATGACGAGGTCAACGTCCCGCACCTGCTGCACGCGATCGACGACTGGTGGTCGGCGGGGTCGCCGCGGCTGCTGGTGGCGTTGGCCGAGCCGCGCGCGGTGCGACAGGCGCTGGTGGCGTCGGCGCCCGAGCACCTGTGGATCGAGCTGCCGGATGCCGCCCAGCGCGCCCCTGCCGACTGGCGGCACCTGGAAAGCCAGGCGCGGCGCCTGGGCCACCGGCTGGTGCAGCGCCTGCCGCTGGCGCGCGCCCCACGCCCCACGCCGCTGGGCGAGGACGACAGCCTGCGCTACGTGCTACACCTGTGGCCCGAGCAGGCGTCGCAGGCGCTGGCTGTGGTTCCGGCCCCGACTATCGAGGCCGGCCTGCTGCCGGGGCAGATCTACGAGGGCATCGGTCAAGTCGCGCTGGCCGCGCACTGTCTGGATGCCGCGCACGCTTGGGGTGTGGTGGATTGGCCCATCGCCGACGCGCTGGCGCGCCACCCGCGGGGCTCCATCGGCATCGACAAAGGCACCCTGCTGCGCGTGCAGCAGGCGCTGCTGCGCGACGCCTCCACCGAGCGCGTGCTGGTCCTCATCCACAGCGACGCGGTGCTGACCTATCGCTTGCTGCAACTGCTCAACAGCGACGCGTTCGGCCGTGGCCGTGTGTTGCCGTCCGTGCGCCAGGCCATCGGGCTGTTGGGCGAGCGCCGCTTGCGTGATGCCTTGACGCGCTTGCTGGGGCTGGCCGTCGCCGACACCGAGCTGCTGCCGGCCCGCCACACGCTGGCGCTGCGGGCGCGCCTCATGGGGCAACTGATGGACGCCGGCGCACAACAAACCCTGGCCAACGACGTGCTGCTCACCGGGCTGTTTGCCACGTTGGACCAGTGGTTGCGCGTGCCGATGGCGCAGCTGGCCGAGCGCGTGCCGCTGTCCGATGCCGTGCGCGACGCCTTGGTCGAGGGCGCCGGCCCCTACGCACCCTACCTGTCGCTGGCGCAGCGCCTGGCCGACCCGGCACAGTCCCAGGCACTGCCACTGATCTGCCAAGAGGCGGGTTTTGCGCTCGAAACCGTCAACACCGCGCTGCTGCGTACGCTGGCGCAGGCGCGATCGTGGGGGTGAGTGGGTGGAGCACCAAAGGCCGAGGGGGCGCTCAACCCAAGGTCTCGGCCTCGAACCCCACCACGCGGCGGCTGTCCCGGCTGAACTCGATGCCCACCAAGTGGATGGGGATGGGCACGCCCGCGGCGCGGTATTTGGCAGCGTAGTCTTTGGTTTTCAGTTGCGCGAGCGCCTTGCCTTCCGGTTCGAGCTCGATCACTTTGAACTCGAACAGGTAGATGCGCTCCGGGAGCTTCACCGTCAGGTCGATGCGGCCTTGGCTCGTGACGTCTTCGGCGATCAAATCGAGGCCGAGTGCGGCGATGTGGCTGTAGAAGACGCTGGCCCAGTAGCCCTCGTACTGCGCGATGGGGTTGTTGCGGTACCAGTCGTGCGGGATGGCGGCAAAGAGCGCCTCGACATGGGCCTTGAGGGCCGACACATCGGCCGCG
>NZ_CALIND010000028.1:0-12797 GCF_938045175.1 uncultured Tepidimonas sp. | reverse complement strand
GTGCCGCGCATTGCTCGGGGGACTCGTCGCCATGGAATTGCAGCAGCGCGCTCGGCACGGCGTCCAACGCGGCGCGCACCTCATCGGCGCTGGCGTTGACGAACAGCAGCACGGGCGTGACGAAGGGGGGCAGTCTGCGCGCCAGCTCGCCCGCGCGTCGGGCGCTCACGCAGCGGGGACTGCCGGGGTAGAGCACGAAGCCGACGGCATCGGCACCGGCAGCCGCGGCATGCTCGACATCGGCCTCGCGCGTGAGGCCACAGATTTTGATGCGGGTGCGTCGCATGGGATGACTGGGGAAGGAGGATCGATGTCGAGGCGCACGATGAGCAACGCCAGCTACAGCGGCAGCCAGTCGAACGCGGCCGTCCGTTCGGGCAGGCCGAGCGCCTCATCGTAGCGCGGCCCCAAAAAGTACAGGCCATCGGGCGCGAAGGTGGGTGCGGCGATGTCGCGCCGCCGGGCGTCACGCACGGCGGCCATCCACTCGGGCGGGCGCAGGCCATGGCCGATGGCGATCAGGCAGCCCATGATGTTGCGGATCATGTGGTGCAAAAAGGCGTCGGCCTCGAAGTCGAAGCGCCAGTAGGGCCCGCGGCGGCGGATGTCGAGTCGCTGCACATGCTTGATGGGCGAGCGCGCCTGACACTGCGCGGCGCGAAAGGCGCTGAAATCGTGCTGACCGATGAGGTGTTGCGCCGCCGCCTGCATGGGTGCCAGTGCCAGCGGGCGAAAGACCCAACCGACGCGCCCGGCCTCGACGCTGGGCCGCACGGGCGACTCCAGCAGTACGTAAGCGTAGCGGCGCGCGCGGGCGCTGTTGCGGGCGTGAAAGGTCGCGGGCACCGCGCGCGCCCACTGCACCGCGATGTCTGGCGGCAAAAACCGGTTGGTGCCGCGCACCCAGGCTGCCATGGGGCGCTGCACCGGCGCGTCGAAGTGCACCACCTGATTGAGGCCGTGCACACCGGCGTCGGTGCGGCCCGCGCACAGCGTGGTGATCGCGGGCACGTCGGCAAACGCGCACAGGGCGCGCTCGAGCTGGTCTTGCACCGTTTGGCCGCTGGGCTGGCTCTGCCAGCCCTGGTAGGCGGTGCCCAGGTAGCTCACACCCAACGCCACGCGCATCGATGCACCGTTCGCCATCGCAGCCGCTCAGGCTGGGTTTCAGGCCAACTGGGCGAGGAAGGCGCGCGCGCGCTCCTGCAGCTCGCCGGTCGCTTCGGCCACCACCTCCTCGGCCAGCGTGCGCGCGCCGTCGATGTCGCCGATGGCTTCGAACTCTCGCGCCAGCGACAGTTTGGTCTCCAGCGGGTCGGCCTCGGCCAAGCCTTCGGCGACTTCCAGGCTGGACAGGTCGTCGATGGGGACGTCGCCCTCGGCCGTCTCGCCGGCCTCGGCCGGGGCGGGCGCACCCTCGGCAGTGGCCGGGGAACCGTCGCCCGGCAGATCGAGCGACAACTCGGCCAGCTCGGGCGGCAGACTGGGCGCATCGGCCGCCGCCGCAGCGGGGTCGTCCGCGCGTGCGGTGCCATCGGCGGGGGGCAGATCCCAGTCGAAGTCGAGGCCCTCGTCCGCCGGGGTGGGCGCGGCGGCGGGTGCTGGGGCCTGCGCGGCGTCGAGGGCCGTCGTTAGGTCGAGGTCGAAGTCGAGATCGGCCGCTTCGGCCGCGGGGGGGGCAGGCGTGTCTGCCGCCATGGACGGCGCGCTGGCGGCCACGGCGGAGAGGTCGAGCTCGGGCAGATTGCTGGCGCCAGCTACGCTGCCAGCGGCCATGGCCGCAGCGGCTGCGCCCGCCATCCCACCCGCCTGACCCGTCGCTGGGCGGTACAGCGGGTTGTCGGGGTCGAGGGTCTGGCCGAGCTCGCAGGCTCGTGCCCATTCCGGCCCCTGGCCTTGTGTGAGGGCGTGCAGCTCGCGTGCCGCGGCTTCGAAGCGGGCCGCGTCGGGCCGCTGGGCGTAGATTTCCAGCAGCTTGAGTCGCACGGGCAGGCGGTCCGGGTGCAGGCGCAACGCCTCCAGCAGGATCTCCTCGGCCTGTTGTTCACGACCGTAGGCCAGATAGACGTCTGCCTCGGCCACCGGATCCACGTCGCCACCGGCATCGAGCTGGCTGGGCGAATACATCATCGACGATGCCGGCGCAGGTTCGTCGGTGTCCACGGTCTGGCCAACGGCGTCGATGTCGGGTTCTTGCGCCGCTGCTGGCTCGGCATTGCGCCGGCGTTGCCGCAGACGCCACCACGCGAGCACCGCCAGCAGCACCGCCACTCCACCGGCGGGAGGGATGACGAGCGGATGGCCAAGCAGCGCCGTCAGCGCCGACGGTTCGGGGGCCGGCGCGGGTGCCGGTGGAGGTGCGGGCGGGGCCGCAGGTGCAGCCGGCTCCGGGGCAGGGGCAGGAGCCGCTGCCGGCTCGGCGGGTGCGCTGGGTGCGGCAGCCGCGGGGGGGGTGGCCGCCACCTCCAGGCCAGGCGCAGCCGCCGCAGGCGCCGCGGCAGGCGGGGCCGCGGGTGCCGCTTCGGGCGCTGGTGTCGGTGCGGCGGCCGCTTGCCGCAGTTGCTCTAGTTCCTGCAGGTTGCGGTTGAGTTCGGCGACGCGTTGCTCGCTTTCGTTGCGCTGGCGCTCCTGGGCGATGCGCGCCTCGGCGGGGGCGGTGGCACCGGGCTTGCTCAGCGTGAGGCGATCCTGTGCGCTGGCTTGGGGTTTGTCTTCGGCCACGGCGGCCTGCACGCCGCCGGTGGCGGTGCGGGTGGCCGCGGGCGCCTCCTGTGCAGGTGCAGCCTGGGCCAGTCGGCGCCGGTATTCGTTGAAGTCGCGCGTTTGTGCAGCGACGATGCGTCGAGCTTCCTGCGCATCGACCGGGGCAGCGTTGGCACCGTCGGGCAGGTCGATCACGGCGCCCGCGCGCAACAGATGGACATTGCCGCGAATGAAAGCGTTGGGGTTGGCGCGCAGCAGCGCGACCAACATTTGCTCCAACGTCACGTCGGCGGGCTTGTGCGCGGCGGCGATGCGGCCAGCGGTGTCGCCGGGCCGCACCGTGATGCGCTGCGTCCGCTCGCCAGGGGCGCTCGCCACGGCTGTGCGGGGGGCTGGAGCCGCTGCCGGCACCGGCTGCGCGGGCCGCACGTCGGTCGCCAGCGGGTTAGGTGGGGTGGGCGGGCTGGCGGGAATCGCGGGCACTGCTGAGGGGGCGCTGACGGCGGGCGCCACCGGCGCCACAGGGCGCAAGTTCGGCGGGTCGAACAACAGCGTGTAGCCGCGCAGCAACTCACCGCCCGCCCAGCGGGCTTGCACTACCACGTCCAGGAACGGCTCGGCCACCGGGCGGTTGCTGCGCAAGACGATCACGGCGCGCCCGTCGGGGCGGCGCTCCAGCGTCAGCGACACGTCCTGCAGCAGGGGGTTGAAGTCCAGATTGGCCGCGCGAAAACGCTCGGGCGGGGCCAGCCCGATTTGCAGGCTGGCCGCCTCGGCGTCGGTGAGTGCCGGCACGTCGATCTCGGCACGCAGGGGCTCACCCAGCAGCGATTGCACCGACACCCGCCCCAATGCCAGCGCCCAGGCGTTGCCAGCCAAGGCGCAAGACAACGCCGCCGCGATGGCCACGCCACGCCATGGCCGCACTCCCCCGCGGTGGGGGCGGTCGATGGCGCCGTCGGGCGCGGGCGGCAGCGAGCGCAGAGGCGGGCGGAGGTTCGGCACAGAGGTCCTTTTTTCAGGCATCGGGTCGATGACGTCGAAACACCATAGCATCAATGCGTTACCGCGACAAGCTCACGTGTTGCCGAGCACGCCGCCGGATGCCATCTATCGCGTGACGGCCCGCCGCGCGTTGCAGCGGTACAACGCTGCGCGGCCAGCGCCGGCACGTTTGGTGCTTCAGACCCGACTATACCGCCGTCAGACCGCGAATGCGCGCCTCACGCGCGCAGCAGGATGCGCAGCATGCGGCGCAGCGGCTCGGCCGCGCCCCACAGCAGTTGGTCGCCGATCACGAAGGCCGAGACGTACTCGGGGCCCATGTTGAGCTTGCGCACCCGGCCCACGCCCACCTGCAGCGTGCCCGTGATGGACGCGGGGGTGAGCTCGCGCACGGTGATGGCGCGCTCGTTGGGCACCCACTTGACCCACGGGTTACCGCTGCGGATGATGGTCTCGAGTTCATCCAGCGGCACGTCGAGCTTGAGCTTGAGGGTCAGCGCCAGGCTGTGACAGCGCATGGCCCCGATGCGCACGCACAGGCCGTCGACGGGGATCGTCTGCGTGGTGCCCAAGATCTTGTTGACTTCGGCCTGGCCTTTCCATTCTTCCTTCGACTGGCCGTTGGGCAGTTGCACGTCGATCCAGGGAATGAGGCTGCCTGCCAGCGGCGCGCCAAAGTATTCGGTTGGCACGTCCTCGCGGATGGCTTTCGCCACCTTGCGGTCGATGTCCAGAATGGCCGACGCCGGGTTGGCCAGATCGTCGGCCACCGCGGCATGGATGACGCCCATGCCTTGCAGCAGCTCGCGCATGTTGTTGGCGCCGGCGCCGCTGGCGGCCTGATAGGTCATGGAGCTGACCCACTCGACCAGGTCTTCGCGGAACAGGCCGTTGAGGCCCATGAGCAGGATCGAGTTGGTGCAGTTACCGCCGATCCAGTTCTTGCCGCCATTGGCCAGCGCGCGGCGGATCACATGGTCGTTGACCGGGTCGAGCACGATGACGGCGTCGGGCTCCATGCGCAGCGCGCTGGCCGCGTCGATCCAGTGCCCCTGCCAGCCGGCGGCGCGCAGGCGCGGAAAGACGTCCTTGGTGTAGTCGCCGCCCTGGCAGGTGAGGATGATGTCGCAGCGCGACAGCGCCTCGATGTCGTGCGCATCTTGCAGCGTGCGGTGGGCCTTGGCCTGCGCGGGGGCGGCACCGCCCGCGTTGGAGGTGGAAAAGAAAACCGGCTCGATGAGGTCGAAGTCGCCTTCGGCGACCATGCGGTCCATCAAGACCGAGCCGACCATGCCGCGCCAGCCGACGAGGCCGACCCGATTGCCAACTGTGCTCATTGCGTGTGCCTTTTGGGGGATGAAGGAGAAAAACCGGTCTATGCCTGCAGCGCGCGCACCACCGCGTCGCCCATCTCGGCGGTGCCCACGCGTGTGGTGCCGGCGCTGTGGATGTCGGGCGTGCGCAGGCCGTCGGCCAGCACGCGCTGCACCGCAGCCTCGATGCGCGTGGCGGCTTCGGGCTGCCCGAGCGAATAGCGCAGCATCATCGCCGCCGACAAGATGGTGGCCAGCGGGTTGGCGATGCCTTTGCCCGCGATGTCGGGGGCGCTGCCATGGCTGGGTTCGTACAGACCGCGGCCGTGTTCGTTCAGGCTGGCCGAGGGCAGCATGCCGATCGAGCCGGTCAGCATGGCCGCCTCGTCCGACAGGATGTCGCCGAACATGTTGCCCGTGACGATGACGTCGAACGCCTTGGGCGCCTTGACGAGCTGCATGGCGGCATTGTCCACGTACAGGTGTTCCAGCGTCACGTCGGGGTAGTCGTGGTGCACGTCGGTGACGACTTCCTTCCAAAACTGGAAGGTTTCCAGCACGTTGGCCTTGTCCACGCTGGTCACCTTGCCGCCGCGGCCGCCGTGGCGCCGGCGCGCCGCTTCGAACGCCACGCGCGCGATGCGCTCGATCTCGGGACGGCTGTAGCGCATGGTGTCGAAGGCCTCGTCGGCGCCCGCAAACGGGCCGTCCGGCGCCGTGCGCCGCCCGCGCGGCTGACCGAAGTAAATGTCGCCCGTGAGTTCGCGCACGATCAGGATGTCGAGCCCCGCGACCAGTTCGGGCTTGAGGCTGGAGGCGTGCGTGAGCTCGGGGTAGCAGATGGCCGGCCGCAGGTTGGCAAACAGCCCCAGGTGCTTGCGCAAGCCCAGGATGGCTTGTTCGGGGCGCAACGGCCGCGGCAGATCGTCGTATTTCCAGTCGCCCACGGCGCCAAACAGCACGGCGTCGGCCTGCTGTGCTAGGCGCAGCGTGGCCTCGGGCAGCGGGTGGCCACTCTCGGCATAGGCGGCACCGCCCACGGGGGCGGTTTCCATCTCCAGCGGCAGCGCCAGCGCGCGCAGGACCTTGACCGCTTCGGCGATGATCTCGGGGCCGATGCCGTCACCGGGCAAAATGGCAATCTTCATGGGGCAAACCGATCAACGAAAGGAGTGGGGCCAGGCAGCGGCTCAGCCCGCAAAGGTGCGTGCCAACCAAGGGTAGCGCGCCAGGCGCTCGGCCTCGAAGGCGCGGATCTTGTCCGCGTGGCGCAGCGTCAGGCCGATATCGTCGAGTCCGTTGAGCAGGCAGTACTTGCGAAACGGCTGCACCTCGAACGCGATTTCGCTGCCGTCGGGTTTGACCACCACCTGGCGTTCGAGATCGATCGTGAGCTCATAGCCGGGGAAGGCGTACACCTCATGAAAGAGCGTATCGACCACCGGCTCCGGCAGCACGATCGGCAGCAGCCCGTTTTTGAAGCAGTTGTTGAAAAAGATGTCGGCAAAGCTCGGGGCGATCAGCGCGCGAAACCCGTACTGCTGGATGGCCCACGGCGCGTGCTCGCGGCTAGAGCCGCAGCCGAAGTTCTTGCGCGCCAGCAAAATCGAGGCGCCCTGGTAGCGCGGCTGGTTGAGCACGAAGTCGGGGTTGGGCCGCCGCTGGCTCTCGGGTACGCCGGGCTGTCCGGGCTGGTCCAGGTAACGCCACTCGTCGAACAGGTTGGGGCCAAAGCCGGTGCGTCGGATCGACTTCAGGAATTGTTTGGGGATGATGGCGTCGGTGTCGACGTTTTCGCGGTCGATCGGGGCGACGATCCCCCGGTGCACGGTGAAGCGTTCCATTTATTTCTTGGCCGCGTCCTGCAGGACTTGGCCTCCTTTCTGGATGTCCTTGCCCAAGCCAGCCACGGTGTTGCAGCCCGCCAGCAGCAGGCCGAGTGCAGCGAGGGTGCAGCAAAGAACGCGGTTCATGGCAGTCTCCGTGAACGACGACATGACAACGTCAGGCAAAGGACCGTATATCGACGAAATGGCCGTGGATGGCCGCGGCGGCGGCCATTGCCGGGCTGACCAGATGCGTGCGCCCGCCGGCACCCTGGCGGCCTTCGAAGTTGCGGTTGCTGGTGCTGGCGCAGCGCTCACCGGGTTCGAGCCGGTCGGCGTTCATCGCCAGACACATCGAGCAGCCGGGCTCGCGCCACTCGAAGCCAGCAGCCCGAAAGATTTCGTGGAGCCCTTCGCGCTCGGCTTGCTCTTTGACGAGGCCCGAGCCCGGCACCACCATGGCGAGCTTGACATTGCGCGCCACGCGCTGGCCCAGCTTGCGCACCACGGCGGCGGCTTCGCGGATGTCTTCGATGCGGCTGTTGGTGCACGAGCCGATGAATACTTTGTCGACCGTGATGTCGGTCAGCGGTTTGCCGGGCTGCAGCCCCATGTACTGGAGGGCGCGCTCCATGGCGGCGCGCTTGACCGGGTCTTTTTCTTTGTCCGGGTCGGGCACGCGCTCGGTGACGGGCAGCACCATCTCGGGTGACGTGCCCCAGGTAACCTGCGGCAGGATCTGGCTGGCGTCGAGTTCGACCACCGCGTCCCAGTGCGCATCCGGGTCGGAGTGCAGCGTGCGCCAGTAGGCCACGGCCTGGTCCCACTCCACACCCGTCGGTGCCATGGGCCGGCCGCGCACGTATTCGATGGTCTTGTCGTCCACCGCCACCAGCCCGGCACGCGCACCGGCCTCGATGGCCATGTTGCACACGGTCATGCGACCTTCCATCGAGAGCGCGCGGATGGCGCTGCCGGCGAACTCGATGGTATAGCCGGTGCCGCCGGCCGTGCCAATGCGGCCGATGATGGCCAGCACGATGTCCTTGGCGGTGCAGCCGCGCGGCAGCTCGCCCTCCACGCGGATGAGCATGTTTTTGGCCTTCTTGGCCAGCAGCGTTTGCGTGGCCAACACGTGTTCGACTTCGGACGTGCCGATCCCATGCGCCAGCGCACCGAAAGCGCCATGCGTGCTGGTGTGGCTGTCGCCGCAAACCACCGTCATGCCTGGCAACGTGGCGCCGTTTTCCGGGCCGATGACGTGCACGATGCCCTGGCGCTTGCTCAGGAACGGAAAGTACGCCGCCGCGCCGAACTCCCGGATATTGGCGTCGAGCGTGACGATTTGCTCGCGGCTGATCGGGTCCGTGATGCCGTCGTAGCCGCGCTCCCATCCCGTGGTGGGGGTGTTGTGGTCGGCGGTGGCGACGATGGACGACACCCGCCACGGCTTGCGACCCGCCACGCGCAGGCCCTCGAAGGCCTGCGGGCTGGTCACCTCGTGCACCAGGTGGCGGTCGATGTAGAGGATGGCGGTGCCATCCTCCTCGGTGTGGACGACGTGTTCGTCCCAGATCTTATCGTAGAGCGTGCGACCCATATCAGCGTTGGTCGATGGGCTTGACGTCGCGCTTGGGCGAGCCAGTAAAGAGTTGTCGCGGACGCCCAATCTTATACTCCGGATCGGAAATCATCTCGTTGAGCTGGGCGATCCAGCCCACGGTGCGCGCCAGCGCGAAGATACCGGTGAACAGATTGACCGGGATGCCGATGGCGCGCTGCACGATGCCCGAGTAGAAGTCGACGTTGGGGTACAGCTTGCGCTGCACGAAGTAGTCGTCCTCCAGCGCGATTCGCTCCAGCGTCTTGGCCAGTTTGAACAGCGGGTCGTTCTCCAGCCCCAGCTCGCCCAGCACCTCGTTGCAGGTTTCCTGCATCAGCTTGGCGCGCGGGTCGTAGTTCTTGTAGACGCGGTGGCCAAAGCCCATCAGGCGCACGCCCGAGTTCTTGTCCTTGACCTTGGCGATGAATTCCCCGATCTTGTCCACGCCGCCCATGGCCTGGATTTCTTCCAACATATTCAGGCACGCCTCGTTGGCGCCCCCGTGCGCGGGGCCCCACAGGCAGGCCACGCCGGCGGCGATAGCCGCAAACGGGTTGGTGCCCGAGCTGCCACACAGGCGCACGGTCGAGGTCGAGGCGTTTTGCTCGTGGTCCGCGTGCAGGATGAAGATGCGATCCATCGCGCGCTCGAGCACGGGACTGACGCGGTACTCCTCGCACGGCGTGCCAAACATCATGCGCAGGAAGTTGCCGGCGTAGCTCAGATCGTTGCGCGGGTAGATGAAGGGCTGGCCGATGCCGTATTTGTAGGCCATGGCCACCAGCGTGGGCATCTTGGCGATCAGACGGATGGCCGCGATTTCCCGGTGCTCGGGGTTGTTGATGTCGGTGCTGTCGTGGTAGAAGGCCGACATCGCACCCACCAAGCCGGTGAGCACCGCCATCGGGTGCGCATCGCGCCGGAAGCCGCGCAAGAAGAACTGCATCTGCTCGTGCACCATGGTGTGCAGCGTGACGCGGCGCGTGAAGTCGGCTTTCTGCGCGGCATTGGGCAGCTCGCCGTACAGCAGCAGGTAGCAGGTTTCCATGTAGTCACACTGCGTGGCCAGCTGCTCGATCGGGTAGCCGCGGTAGAGCAGTTCACCCTTGTCGCCGTCGATGTAGGTGATGGCCGACTGGCACGACGCCGTGGACAGGAACCCCGGGTCGTAGGTGAACATCCCCGTCTGGGCGTAAAGCTTGCGAATGTCGATCACATCCGGGCCGATGGTGCCGGAGTAGATCGGCAACTCGACGCTGGGCGCGCCATTGGAGAACGACAGCGTGGCTTTATGGGCTTGGAGTTTCATACGCGGGGGTCCTTGGGGGTCTAGGGGGCGAAAGACGCCGGAGGCGGCGCGTCGGCGCGCGGCGGCGTGCGCAGCAGCGCCAGCACCTCGATCACTTCCGGACAGGCCAGCGCGCCGTCGGGCTCGCGGCGGCGCAGCAGCAGGTCGAGCAGGTCGTTATCACTCAAGTCCATCAACGCTTGCAGCCCGCGCGCCTGGCGTGCCGTGAGCGTGGCACCATGGCGCGCGAAGAAGCGCTCGATGAACAAATCGTTTTCGAGCAGCCCACGGCGGCAGCGCCAGCGCAGCTTGCCGAGCTGGTGTTCGTCGAGCCGGTCGCCGTCGTCCATGGTCACGGTGGGGCAGGACAGGGCAGCGGGCCGTCAGACGGCGCGACGCACCATCAATTCCTTGATCTTGCCGATGGCCTTGGTCGGGTTGAGTCCCTTGGGGCAGACATCGACGCAGTTCATGATGGTGTGGCAGCGGAACAGCCGGTACGGGTCTTCCAGGTTGTCCAGCCGCTCGGCGGTGGCATGGTCGCGGCTGTCCGCGATGAAGCGGTACGCTTGCAGCAAGCCAGCCGGGCCAACAAACTTGTCCGGGTTCCACCAAAAGCTGGGGCACGAGGTGCTGCAGCTCGCGCACAGGATGCACTCGTACAGGCCGTTGAGTTCCTCACGCTCCTCGGGCGACTGCAGGCGCTCCTTTTCGGGCGGTTGCGTCTCGTTGATCAGGTACGGCTTGATCGAGTGGTACTGCTTGAAAAACAGCGTCAGGTCCACGATCAGGTCGCGCACCACGGGCAACCCGGGCAGCGGCTTGAGCACGATGGTGTCGGGCAGCGTGCGCAGGTTGGTCAGGCACGCCAGCCCGTTCTTGCCGTTGATGTTCATCGCGTCCGAGCCGCAGACGCCCTCGCGGCACGAGCGGCGAAACGACAGCGTCGGGTCGAGCTCCTTGAGCTTGATCAGCGCGTCGAGCAGCATGCGCTCGGTGGTCAGCTCGACCTCGAGCGTCTGCATGTAGGGCTTGGCGTCTTTGTCCGGGTCGTAGCGGTAGATCTTGAAGGTGCGTTTGGCCATGGTGGGATCCTCCGGGCAAAGCGGCGTCAGAACGTGCGGACCTTGGGCGGGATGGACTCGACCGTCAACGGCTTGAGGTTGACCGGCTTGTAGGTCAGGCTGTTGGTCTCGCTCCACCACAGGGTGTGCTTCATCCACTCTTTGTCATTGCGGCCCAGCGGGCATTCGGGGTCATCGGGGCCGCGCTCGTAGTCCTTGACCGTGTGCGCGCCGCGGCATTCTTTGCGCGCGGCGGCCGAGGTCATGGTGGCTTGCGCGGCCTCGATCAGGTTTTCCACCTCCAGCGCTTCGATGCGCGCGGTGTTGAATACCTTGGACTTGTCCTTGAGCCCGATGGCAGCGACACGTTCGCGCAGCGCGTTGATCTTGCGCACGCCTTCGTCCATGCTGGCTTGGGTACGGAAGACGCCCGCGTGCTGCTGCATGGTCTGGCGGATGTCGTTGGCCACGGACTGTGCGTACTCGCCGTCGGTGCGCGATTCCAGGCGGCTCAGGCGCTCCAGCGTGCGGTCGGCGGCATCCTTGGGCAGCGGCTTGTGCTCGCGCCCACGGTCCAGATGGCTGACGATATGGTTGCCCGCCGCGCGGCCAAAGACCAGCAGGTCCAGCAGCGAGTTGGTGCCCAGACGGTTGGCGCCGTGCACCGACACGCACGAGCACTCACCCACCGCGTACAGACCGTTGACGACCTTTTGGCCACCGTTGCCGTCCGGTACCACGACCTGACCGTTGATGTTGGTCGGGATGCCACCCATCTGGTAGTGGATGGTGGGCACGACGGGGATCGGCTCCTTCGTGATGTCAACATTGGCGAAGTTGATGCCGATTTCGTACACCGACGGCAGGCGCTTGTGGATGGTCTCCGGGCCCAGGTGGTCGAGCTTGAGCAGGATGTAGTCCTTGTTTGGCCCGCAGCCGCGTCCTTCCTTGATCTCTTGGTCCATGCAGCGGCTGACGAAGTCGCGCGGCGCCAGGTCTTTGAGCGTGGGGGCGTAGCGTTCCATGAAGCGCTCGCCGTTGCTGTTGAGCAGGATGGCGCCTTCACCGCGGCAGCCCTCGGTCAGCAGCACACCGGCGCCGGCCACGCCGGTCGGGTGGAACTGCCAGAATTCCATGTCCTGCAACGGGATGCCGGCGCGCGCGGCCATGCCCAGGCCGTCGCCGGTGTTGATGAAGGCGTTGGTGCTGGCCGCATAGATGCGCCCGGCGCCGCCCGTGGCCAGCAGCGTGGCCTTGGCTTCCAGGATGTAGACGTCGCCCGTCTCCATCTCCAGCGCGGTCACGCCGATGACGTCGCCGTCGGCGTCACGGATCAAGTCGAGCGCCATCCATTCGACGAAGAACGTGGTGCGCGCGGCGACGTTTTGCTGGTACAGCGTGTGCAGCATGGCGTGGCCGGTGCGGTCGGCCGCGGCACAGGCGCGCTGCACGGGCTTTTCGCCATAGTTGGCGGTGTGGCCGCCGAACGGGCGCTGGTAGATGGTGCCGTCGGGGTTGCGGTCGAACGGCATGCCCATGTGCTCGAGCTCGTACACCACCTTGGGCGCTTCGCGGCACATGAACTCGATCGCGTCCTGGTCACCGAGCCAGTCCGAGCCCTTGACCGTGTCGTAGAAGTGGTAGTGCCAGTTGTCTTCGGACATGTTGCCCAGCGAGGCACCGATGCCGCCTTGCGCGGCCACGGTGTGCGAGCGGGTCGGGAACACCTTGGACAGCACGGCGACGTTGAGGCCGGCGCGCGCCAGTTGCAGCGAAGCGCGCATGCCGGAGCCACCAGCGCCGACGATGATGACGTCGAAGCGCCGACGGGGAAGGTTTGCGGTCAGGGTCATGGCTTACAGCCTCCAGAGCACTTGAAACGCCCAGCCCGTGCAACCGACCAGCCAGACGAGGGTCAACCCATGCAGGGCCAGACGCAGGCCCACGGGTTTGATGTAGTCCATCCAGATGTCGCGCACGCCAATCCAGGCGTGC
>NZ_CALIND010000027.1:0-4958 GCF_938045175.1 uncultured Tepidimonas sp. | reverse complement strand
CCATGTCGAGCAAGACGGCGCCCGTGGCCTGGCGAGCGATCTCGCCGGTCTCCATCGTGACCGTGTGGCGGCCCCATTGGAAGGTCTTGGTGTGCTTTTGGAACAGGCTCATGTGCAACTCCTGGGAGGGGGGACCCGCAGCCCAGAACACGATGCCATTCCAGCGCCGCTGCGTATCAGCACATCGGCGTTGGAATGACACAGCTTCGCTCTGCGCCGCTCGGGTCGTTGAAAAAGGAAGGGAAAACGGGCGGACGAACGCAAAAAGCGCCCCGGGCCGATGACCGACCCCGGGCGCTTCCGTGCAGGATGGGCATCCACCCGTTGGCGGGGATGTGGCGCCTGGTTACTTGCGCAGACCCAGCTTCTGGATCAGCGCGACGTAGCGGTCGGCGTCCTTGGCCTTGAGGTAGTCGAGCAGCTTGCGACGGCGGCTGACCAACTTGAGCAGACCGCGGCGGCCATGGTGATCCTTGGCATGCGTCTTGAAGTGCGGCGTCAGCTCGTTGATGCGGGCAGTCAACAGCGCCACCTGCACCTCGGGACTACCGGTGTCGTTGGGGCCGCGGGCGTTGTCGGCGATGACCTGGGCTTTGATGTCAGAGGAGATCATGGGATGTCGAAAAGAAAATGGACATGCGTCCCGCCGCAGGTGGACGCCCAATACCGCCAACGATGAGGGTCGACGCTGGACGTTTTGCCGCAGCGGGCGTGAGTTTGCCCCACCACGAAGGCAGAGCAGCGTAGGATTATAACCGGCGCGAGCCCGCCGTGGGGCGTGTGTCAACCCAAAGTAGAAATGTCCCCATTCTTACCAAGTCGAGATGTCCCCTGCGGTGGGGACCGTCTCACTTGCGCAGGGACGGCACTGCCAGGGCACCGCCCGTGACGGGCCGCGTTGCCCATCACTCGAATGGCGACGCTATACTGATATAGCATTCCAGATCAGGAGTACCCACATGCTTGCCATCCGACTCCCCCCTGAGGTGGAAGCTCGCCTCGACGCGCTAGCGAAGGCTACCGGGCGCACCAAGACGTTCTACGCCCGCGAGGCCATCCTAGAGCACCTGGACGATCTAGAAGACCTGTACCTCGCCGAGCAGCGACTGATCGACCTGCGCGCTGGCCGCAGCCGTACCCACACCTTAGAAGAAGTGGAGCGCGACCTTGGCTTGGCGGATTGAGATCGACGACAAGGCCAAGCGCGACTTGGCCGATCTGGACAAGACGCAGGCGAAGCGCATCACGGCGTTTTTACGGGAGCGCGTTGCGGCACTCGATGACCCACGCAGCATCGGCGAAGCGCTCAAAGGCTCCAAGCTGGGCGCGTTCTGGAAGTACCGCGTCGGCGACTACCGGATCATTGCCAGTATCGAAGACGGCGCTTTGCGCGTGCTGGTGGTGCGCATCGGCAACCGCAAGGAGGTTTATCGATGACGGCCATCGACACCACGCCGTGCCCGACCTCAGGGGCACAAGCCGAGCAACGGCAAGCGGCAAGAACGTACTGACACCGCGCGCCTACGGCCGCACCATGCGGCAGGTGTGGGGCTGCTCGGCGGCGTCGGCCTCCAGCCGCTTGAGCACGCGAAACCCGTAGCCTGACCCCTCCACGTCGAACGGCACGCCCGGCGCGCCTTGCCGGTCCATGATGGCCACCATCAGTGGCTGCTGGGCTTGGTGGTCGTCGGCGCGCATGCGCAGCCGCTGCCCCGCGAGCGTGACGTCGGCCTGCTCCAGCGCGCGCGCCACGGGCAGCGCCGCGGGCTGTGCCGTCCCCACAGCGCCCGACACCCGGGCCGCGCGCTCGATGGCTTGCGCCAGCGCCTCGATCATGAGCTGCATACGCAGGTGCACATAGTCGTCCGCCGGGTTGGGAAAGCGCTCGCGGAACGACTCGTAAAACCGGCGCGACTCCGCACCCGGCGCGTTGGGGAACCAGTCGGCCACGGCGATCACCTTGCCGATGCCGGCGTCGCCGATGGCCGCCGGCGCGCCGAGCGCGTTGCCGTAGAAGGTGTAGAACTTGCCCTCATACCCCAGATCGCGCGCCGCACGCACCAGCAGCGTCAGGTCGTTGCCCCAGTTGCCGGTGATGACGGCCTGCGCCCCACTGGCCTTGATCTTGGTGACATAGGGGATGAAGTCCTTGATGCGCGCCATCGGGTGCAGCTCCTCGCCGACGATGCGCACGTCCGGGCGTTGCAGGGCGAGCTGGCGCTTGGCCTCGCGCAGCACGGCTTGGCCGAAGCTGTAGTCCTGCCCGATCAGGTAGACGCTGCGCACGCTGGCATCGTCCTTGAGCACGCTCATGAGCGCTGCCATGCGCATGTCCGCGTGGGCGTCGAAGCGGAAATGCCAGAAACTGCAGCGCTCGTTGGTCAGGACCGGATCGACGGCCGAGTAGTTCAGGAACAGCGCCTGGCGCTGGGGTTCGCGCTCGTTGTGGCGGTTGATCGCCTCGATCAGCGCCGCCGCCACCGCCGACGAGTTGCCTTGCGCCACGAGCGTGATGCCATCGTCCAGCGCCGATTGCAATGCCGACAGCGCCTCCTGCGGCTGGCCCTTGCTGTCGTAGCGCACGATTTGCAGTGGCCGGCGCACACCTGGCGCCACCTCGACGCCGCCACGGGCATTGACGCGCTCGGCCCCCCACACCAGATTGCGAAACACCGCCTCGCCGGCGTTGCCCATCGGGCCCGACAGCGTCTCGATGAGGGCGAGGCGCACCGGGGCCGCCGCGCGCGTGGCAACGCCCTGCGCCGCGACCGCGCCCGCCCAACCCGTCAGCAGCGCAGCCCCCGTGCTCATGATCCACCGGCGCCGATCCCACCTTGTTTCCTGTTGCATGTCCGTCTGTCCTCGATGATGGTCATTCACCCGCCGCGGCCGCCCACCCACTCTCAGCTCGGGCGGCCGCGGAACGCAGGCGGGATTGTAGCGGCAAATCGCGATGATAATTCATAATTACGAGCGGGTGAGAAAAACCCCGCCCGCCATGATGCCCGGCCGCCGCGCCATCAGTGGTCCGTACCGACCACTGTCACCGCCTCCAGCGGCCAGCGCGGGGCGACGTCGAACGCCCCGTCGGCCGGGGCCAGCGGCGCCAGACCCGCCTGCCAACGCATCGCGGCAGCCAGCGCGATCATCGCGCCGTTGTCGGTGCACAGGGCGACCTCGGGATAGTGCAGCCGCCAGCCGTGACGCGCGGCTGCCTCGCCCAGCCGCTGGCGCAGGCGTTGGTTGGCGCCGACGCCACCGGCCACCACCAAGCGCTGCAGCCCCGTGGCACGCAATGCCGCCACCGACTTGTGCACCAGCACATCGACGATCGCCGCCTCGGTGGCTGCGGCCAAGTCGGCCTTGCGCGCGTCGAGCGCAGGCCCCAGCTTGCGCGCCTGGGTCAGCACCGCCGTCTTGAGCCCGGCAAACGAAAAATCCAAATCCCCACTGTGCAGCAGCGGCCGCGGCAGAGCAAAAGCGTTGGGATCCCCTTCTCGTGCCAACGCCGACAGCGCCGGCCCGCCCGGGTAGCCCAAACCCAGCACCTTGGCCGACTTGTCGAAGGCTTCGCCCGCGGCATCGTCGATCGTCTCGCCCAGCAGGTGGTAGCGCCCTACCCCGTCCACGCGCATCAGCTGCGTGTGGCCCCCAGACACCAACAGCGCCACGAACGGAAACTCGGGGGGATCCGCGCTCAGAAACGGCGACAGCAAATGCCCCTCCAAGTGGTGCACGGGCAACGCCGGTACCCCCAGCGCCATCGCCATCGCCGCTGCCACACCCGCGCCTACCAACAGCGCACCCGCCAACCCCGGGCCGCGCGTGTAGGCCACGGCGTCGATCGCCTGCAGCGGCACCGCGGCTTGTGCGAGCGCCGCCTCGGTCAGCGGCAGCACGCGCCGGATGTGGTCGCGGCTGGCCAGCTCGGGCACCACGCCGCCGTAATCGCGGTGCATGGCCACTTGGCTGTGTAGCGCAGCCCCCAACAGGCGCGGCACCCCGCTCGCCTGGGCTTGCACCAGCGCGACACCGGTCTCGTCACACGACGATTCGATCCCCAAAAACAGCATCCGGCAAGTGTATGCGGGATCTACAATGAAGCTCACTTTGTTTTCGTTGCTGATGGGATCGTCGTCGAAAACGACAGAGGAGAGATTTTTTGATCCGCCCCTCACGCGCACTTCCGCAGATCGTGGCCGTCCTCGGTGCCTCGGCCGGGGGTTTGGAGCCGCTGCGTGAACTGGTGGCGGCGCTGCCCGCGGATCCGCGGCTGACGTGCATCGTCGCACAGCACATCGCGGCCGTGCAGCCCACGGCGCTCGTGCGCCTCTTGCAATCGGTCAGCAGCCTGCCGGTGGAGACACTCACCGATGGCGCGGCATTGCGTGGCGGCACGATCGGCGTGGTGCCACCAGGCCACCACGCCGAGATCGATACCGAACATCAGGTTCGGCTGTTGCCCAGCACCAACGGTCAGGGGCCGGCACCGTCGCTGGATCGGCTGCTGGCCAGCGCAGCGCGCACGCTTGGCCCACGGGTGGTGGCCATCGTGCTGTCGGGCACCGGGCAAGACGGCGCGGTGGGCGCGCGCGTGGTGCGCGAGATGGGCGGCGCGGTGTGGGCCGAATCGCCGACCGAGGCACCGTTTGCCTCGATGCCGCAAACCGTGGTCGAGAGGGGCCTGGCAGACCACGTGGACACCGCGGTGGCGCTGGGTCGCCGCCTGGGTCGGCTGCTGGCGGCGCGCCAAGCGGCACGCCCGCGCACGCCGCCCCCCACCGACGCCACCCTCGGCAGCGAGAAGGAAGCCTTTGGTGTGCTGCTGGCGCGGCTGAGCGACGGGACGGGGCTGGACTTGCGCCAGTACCAGGACGCCACGTTGCGCCGCCAGATCGAGCGCGTGATGCGCCAACAGGGCCTGACGACGCTGGCCCAGCTGCTCGACGCACTGGAGC
>NZ_CALIND010000026.1:0-8452 GCF_938045175.1 uncultured Tepidimonas sp. | reverse complement strand
CATGGGCTTCGTGCCGGGCGAGGGCGGCAAGGACGCGGCAGCGATGCTCTCTGGTGGGCTGCAAGCCGTCGTGTTGCTGGGCGTCGAGCCCGGGGCCGACACCGCGCTGGCTGGCCAGGCGCTGGCGGACGCCGGTATGGTCGTCACGCTCAGTCCGTTCCAGGCCAACCTCGACATCAGCGACGTGCTGCTGCCGATTGCGCCGTTTACCGAGACGTCGGGGTCGTTCCTCAACGCCGAGGGGCGGCTGCAGAGCTTCCAGGCGGTGGTCAAGCCGCTGGGCGAGACGCGCCCGGCGTGGAAGGTGCTGCGCGTGCTGGGCAACCTGCTGGGCCTGGCGGGGTTCGAGCAGACCTCGTCGCAGGAGGTGCTGGCGCAGGTGCTGCCGGGTGTGGCCAGTGGCGATTTCGTGCCCGGCGAGCGGCTGGACAACCGGGCCCGCGGCCCGATCGACCTCTCGCCTGCGGCCGGTGAGCCCTGTGTGGCTGCGATTTATCAGCTCGACGCCCTGGTGCGCCGAGCTCCGGCGCTGCAGGCGACGGCGGACGGCCGTGCCGCTCGCGCCAACGCTCAAGGAGTGTGCGCATGATCGACACCCTCTACCAAGGTGGGCTGCAGCTCAGTTCGGCGGCTTGGTGGACCCAGGCGGGTTGGCCCGTGGTCTGGATCCTGCTCAAGATCGTGGCGCTGCTGGCCCCGCTGATGCTGCTGGTGGCCTACCTCACGTGGTGGGAGCGGCGCTTGCTCGGCTTCATGCAGGTGCGCCTGGGCCCCAACCGGGTGGGGCCGTTCGGTCTGCTGCAGCCGATTGCCGATGCGCTCAAGCTGCTGACGAAAGAACTGATCCGGCCCACGGCCGCCAACGGCGGGCTTTTCTGGCTCGGCCCCATCATGGCCATCATGCCGGCGCTGGCGGCGTGGGTGGCGGTGCCGTTCGGCCCAGACGTGGTGTTGGCCAACGTCAACGCTGGACTGCTCGTCATCCTGGCCATCACGTCCATCGAGGTGTACGGCATCATCATCGCGGGTTGGGCCTCCAACTCCAAGTACGCGTTCCTCGGCGCGTTGCGTGCGTCGGCGCAGATGGTCAGTTATGAGATCGCCATCGGTTTTTGCTTCCTCGTCGTCGTCATGACCGCCGGTAGCCTGAACCTGGCCGACATCGTCGCCTCGCAAGCGCGCGGCACGGGTGCCGACCTGGGGCTGAACTTCCTGTCGTGGAACTGGCTGCCGCTGTTGCCGATCTTCATGGTGTACCTGATCTCGGCGGTGGCCGAGACGAATCGCCACCCGTTCGACGTCGTCGAGGGCGAGGCCGAGATCGTCGCCGGTCACATGGTCGAATACTCGGGCATGGGCTTTGCCATCTTCTTCCTGGCCGAGTACGCCAGCATGTGGCTGGTGTCGATCCTGGCGGTGCTCATGTTCCTGGGTGGGTGGTTGCCGCCAATCGACAGCGCCGTCTTCAACGCCATCCCCGGCTGGATCTGGCTGGGGCTCAAGACCACGATCCTGGTGTCCCTGTTCATCTGGATCCGCGCCACGTTCCCGCGTTTTCGCTACGACCAGATCATGCGTCTGGGCTGGAAGATTTTCATTCCGGTGACGCTCATTTGGCTGCTGCTCGTGGGCGCCGTGATGCAGACGCCGTGGAACCCTTGGAAGTGAAGGAGCGCACATCCATGTCCGCCACCACCGCCGTCGCCCCGTTTTCGCTCAAGGACTTCTTCAAGAGCTTTTTGCTCGTCGAGCTGTTCAAAGGCATGGCCCTGACCGGTCGCTATGCGCTGCGGCGCAAGGTGACGGTGCAGTTCCCAGAGGAAAAAACTCCGCTGTCGCCACGCTTTCGTGGCCTGCACGCGCAGCGTCGCTACCCCAATGGCGAGGAGCGCTGCATCGCCTGCAAGCTGTGTGAAGCGGTGTGCCCTGCGATGGCCATTACCATCGAGTCGGCGCAGCGCGAGGATGGCACCCGCCGCACCACGCGCTACGACATCGACCTGACCAAGTGCATCTTCTGCGGGTTCTGTGAGGAAGCCTGCCCGGTCGACGCGATCGTCGAGACGCACATCTTCGAGTACCACGGCGAAAAGCGCGGGGATCTGTACTTCACCAAGGACATGCTGCTGGCCGTTGGCGACCGCTACGAGAAAGAAATCGCTGCCGCCAAGGCGGCCGATGCGAAGTACCGCTGACTCCGGCCATTGCACGAGCACATCATGGATTTCGTCTCAGGGTTTTTCTACGTTTTCTCGGCGGTGCTGCTGTTTGCCGCGTTGCGCGTCATCACCGCGCGCAACCCGGTGCACGCGGTGCTGTACCTGATGCTGGCCTTCTCGCAGGCGGCCGCGCTGTGGTTGCTGCTCAAGGCCGAGTTTCTCGGCATCGCGCTGGTGCTGGTTTACCTGGGCGCGGTCATGGTGCTGTTCCTGTTCGTCGTGATGATGCTCGACATCAACGTCGACGCCATGCGCGCCGGGTTCTGGAGACACCTGCCGCTGGCGCTCCTGCTCGGGGCACTGGTCAGTATCGAGCTGATCGCCGTGCTGTGGGCGGGCTTCCCGACCGCGACCGTCGATGCGGCCGTCGCCACCACGGCCATGCACGCGCCAGACCATAACAACACCCATGCGCTCGGCGTGTTGCTCTATCGCGACTACCTGTATCCGATCCAGGTGGCGGCGGTGATTCTGCTGGTGGCCATGGTGGCGGCGATCGCGTTGACGTTGCGCGGACGCAAGGACACCAAGACCATCGATCCGGGCGTGCAGGTGCGCGTCAAGGCCAGCGACCGCCTGCAGGTGCTGCGTGTGCCTCCCGCCACCGTCGCTGCCGCTGACGCGGCCAAGGAGGAGCAAGCATGAGTACCCTCGGCACCCTCGGGGTGGGACATTTTCTGTCCGTGGGCGCGATCCTGTTCGCGCTGTCGGTGGTGGGGATCTTCCTCAACCGCAAGAACCTGATCGTGCTGTTGATGGCGATCGAGCTGATGCTGCTCGCGGTCAACCTCAATTTCGTGGCGTTTGCTCACTATCTGGGCGACCTGCACGGACAGATCTTCGTCTTTTTCATCCTGACCGTGGCAGCGGCGGAGTCGGCCATCGGCCTGGCGATCCTGGTGCTGCTGTTCCGCAACAAGTCGTCGATTGACGTCGAGACGCTCAACACCCTCAAGGGTTGACGCGCATCCCGGACCCCACGCGACCCACACCATGACGACCCTTTCCTCAAGCATGTTGCTGGCCGTGCCGCTGGCCCCGCTCGTCGGGGCGGCCGCCGCCGGCATTCTGGGCACGAAGTTTGGCGGCAACTGGATCGGCCGGCGCTGGTCCCACAGTTTGACCATTCTGGGGGTGCTGGTTTCCTTCGTCCTGTCGGCGATCACGCTCAAGCGCGTGGCGCTCGACGGCGCCTACTTCGACCAAACGATCTACGAATGGATGGTCATCGGCGGCCTGAAGATGGAGATCGGCTTTTTGGTCGATGGTCTGACGGCGATGATGATGTGCGTCGTGACCTTCGTGTCGCTCATGGTGCACATCTACACCATCGGCTACATGGAGGATGACGCGGGCTACAACCGGTTCTTCGCCTATATCTCGCTATTCACGTTCTCCATGCTCATGCTGGTCATGAGCAACAACCTGCTGCAGCTCTTCTTCGGCTGGGAGGCGGTGGGCCTGGTGTCGTACCTGCTGATCGGCTTTTGGTTCAACAAGCCGACGGCCATCTTCGCCAACATGAAGGCCTTTCTCGTCAACCGGGTGGGCGACTTCGGCTTCATCCTCGGCATCGGCCTGTTGGTGGCCTACACCGGCACGCTCAACTACAACGAGATTTTCGACAAAGCGCCGGCGTTGGCCGCGATCGAGTTCCCGTGGTACGTCTTCGGGCAAGAGGCCATGCTCGTCACCGTGATCGGGATTTGCCTGTTCATCGGCGCCATGGGCAAGAGCGCGCAGTTTCCGCTGCACGTCTGGCTGCCGGACTCGATGGAAGGCCCGACGCCGATTTCGGCCCTGATCCACGCCGCCACCATGGTGACGGCGGGCATCTTCATGGTCGCGCGTATGTCGCCGCTGTACGAGCTGTCGGACGCTGCGCTCAACTTCATTCTGGTCATCGGCGCCATCACGGCCTTCTTCATGGGGCTGCTGGGCATCATCCAAAACGACATCAAGCGCGTGGTGGCCTACTCCACGCTGTCACAGCTCGGGTACATGACGGTGGCGCTGGGCGCATCGGCGTACTCGGTGGCGGTGTTCCACCTGATGACGCACGCGTTCTTCAAGGCGCTGCTGTTCCTGGCGGCGGGCTCGGTCATCATTGGTATGCACCACAACCAGGACATCCGCTACATGGGTGGCCTGCGCAAGTACATGCCCATCACGTGGATCACCTTCTTGCTGGGCACGCTGGCGCTGGTGGGCACGCCGTTGTTCTCGGGCTTTTACTCCAAGGACGCGATCATCGAGGTGGCGCGTTTCAGCAACCTTCCGGCCTCGGGTCTGGCCTACGCGGCGGTGCTGGCTGGGGTGTTCGTGACGTCGTTCTACTCGTTCCGGCTGTATTTCCTGGTTTTCCACGGGCCGGAGCGCTACGACCAGAATCCGGACGCTCACCACGGGCACCACGGCGACCATGACGATGGCGACGGCAAGCCGCACGAGTCGCCGTGGGTGGTGACCGCGCCGCTGCTGCTGCTGGCGGTGCCGTCGGTGGTCATCGGCTACCTGACGATCGAGCCGATGCTGTTTGGTGACTTCTTGGCCGCGTCCATCGAGGTGCACGCGGACAAGCACCCGGCGATGGCGAAGTTTGCCGAGACCTTCCACGGGCCGCTGGCCATGGCGCTGCACGCCTTTAGCACCCCGCCGCTGTATCTGGCCGTCGCCGGTGCCGTCACCGCGTGGTATCTGTACCTGGTGCGCCCCGAGTTGCCGGCACGCATCGCCACGGCCCTGCGTCCGCTGGTCGTCGTGCTGGAAAACAAGTACTACATGGACTGGATCAACGAGCACATCATCGCCCGCGCGGCCCGTGCCATCGGCGTGGGGCTGTGGAAGGGCGGCGACCGCGGCGTGATCGAGACCGGCATCGTCAACCTGAGCTGGAAGGTCGTTGGGGCCGTCGCTGGCCTCGTGCGTCGGGTGCAGACCGGCTATCTCTACCACTACGCCTTCGTGATGATTTTGGGCGTCCTGGCTTTCATGACTTACTTCGTCTGGCTCGCCAAATAAGGAGAACGAGAGCATGGGTTTGCTGAGCCTTGCGATTTGGACGCCGATCCTTTTTGGCGTCGTGCTGCTCGCGATGGGCCGTGACGAACACGCCCCCGTGGTGCGCTGGGTGGCCTTGATGGGCGCGCTGTTGGGGTTGGCGGTGACGGTGCCGCTCTACACCGGTTTCGAGGTCGGCTCGGCGGCGATGCAGTTCGTCGAGCGTGCGCCGTGGATCGAACGCTTCAACGTTCACTACCACCTGGGGGTGGATGGGATCTCGCTGTGGCTGATCCTGCTGACGGCGTTCATCACCGTCATCGTCGTGATCGCCGGCTGGGAAGTGATCACCGAGCGCGTCAACCAGTACATGGGCGCGTTCCTGATCCTGTCCGGGCTGATGATCGGTGTGTTCGCGTCGCTCGATGCGATGCTGTTCTACATCTTCTTCGAAGCCACGCTCATCCCGATGTACATCATCATCGGCATCTGGGGTGGCCCGAACAAGATCTACGCGGCGTTCAAGTTCTTCCTCTACACGCTGCTGGGCTCGCTGCTGATGCTGGTGGCCCTGATCTACCTCTACAACGCCTCCGGTGGCAGCTTCGATCTGGCCACGTGGTACCGGCTGCCACTGTCGGCCGAGGTGCAAACGGCGCTGTTCTTCGCCTTCTTGGCGGCGTTCGCGGTCAAGGTGCCGATGTGGCCGGTGCACACCTGGTTGCCGGATGTGCACGTGGAGGCGCCCACGGGCGGGTCGGCGGTGCTGGCGGCGATCATGCTCAAGCTGGGCGCGTACGGTTTTCTGCGCTTTTCGCTGCCCATCACGCCCGATGCCTCGCATCAGTGGGCCGATCTGATGATCGCGCTGTCGCTGGTGGCGGTGATCTACGTGGGGCTGGTGGCCATGGTGCAGCAGGACATGAAAAAGCTGGTCGCGTATTCGTCCGTGGCGCACATGGGCTTCGTGACGCTGGGTTTTTTCCTGTTCAACGACCTGGGCGTCTCGGGCGCCATCGTGCAGATGATCGCGCACGGTTTCGTGTCGGCGGCCATGTTCCTGTGCATCGGCGTGCTGTACGACCGGGTGCACTCGCGTGAGATCCGCGACTACGGCGGCGTGCTCAACACCATGCCGGCGTTCGGGGCGTTCGCGCTGCTGTTCGTCATGGCCAATGCGGGGTTGCCGGGCACCGCGGGCTTCGTCGGCGAATGGATGGTGATCCTGGCGGCGGTCAAGGTCAACTTCTGGGTGGGGTTGCTCGCGGCCACGTCGCTCATCCTGGGTGCGGCGTATTCGCTGTGGATGTTCAAGCGCGTCTACCTCGGTGCGCCGGTGCACGAGCACGTCAAGGCGCTCAAGGACATCAACGCGCGTGAGTTCTTGGTGCTGGCGTTGCTGGCGGTCATGGTGCTGTACTTCGGCATTCACCCGAAACCGTTCACCGACGTCATGGATCCGGCGGTGCAGCAGTTGCTGCAGCACGTCAAGGTCTCCAAACTGGGTTGACGTGTCGGCCTATTTGTTACAGAAAGCGTTCGTCACATGATTGATGCCGTTAGCTGGGCCACGGCCACCCCCGAGCTGTTGCTGCTCGCCATGGCGTGCGTGATCGCCCTTTTCGACCTGTTCGTCGACACCCCGTTGCGCGACTCCACCTATCGCTTGACCCAGTTGACGCTGGCGGTCGTGGCGGGGCTGGAAGCGTACCTGGCGCTCAGCGGCCAGACCCTGGTCGGCTTCGGGGGCATGATCGTGAGCGACCCGATGGGCGCCTGGCTCAAGTGTTTCGCGACCGTGGCGCTCATGGTGACGCTGGTGTACGCGCGTCCCTACGCCGGTGCGCGCGACATGCTGCGCGGCGGCGAGCTGTTTACGCTGTCGCTGTTTGCGCTGCTGGGCATGTTCATCATGATCTCGGGCCACCACTTCCTGGTCATCTACCTGGGGTTGGAGCTGCTGACGTTGTCCAGCTACGCCCTGGTGGCGCTGCGGCGTGACGACGTGCGCGCCACCGAGGCGGCGATGAAGTACTTCGTGCTCGGTGCGCTGGCCAGCGGTTTTCTGCTCTATGGTCTGTCGCTGGTCTACGGCGCCACGGGCAGCCTGGGGGTGACGCAGGTCGCGCACGCCGTTCAGGCCGGGGTGGCGCAGCCGTCGGTGCTGATGTTGGGGGTCGTGTTCGTGGTCGCGGGGCTGGCGTTCAAGCTGGGCGTGGTGCCGTTCCACATGTGGGTGCCGGATATCTATCACGGCGCCCCCACGGCCATCACGCTGTTGATTGGTAGCGCGCCGAAGCTGGCCGCGTTCGCCATCGTCGTGCGGCTGCTGGCCGAGGCGATGCCCGCCGTGGCGGCCGACTGGCAGCAGATGCTGGCGGTGCTGGCGGTGGCGTCGCTGCTGGTGGGCAACCTGGCCGCGGTGGCGCAGCGCAACTTCAAGCGCATGCTGGCGTTTTCCACCATCGCGCAGATGGGCTTCATGCTGCTGGCACTGGTGGGCGGCGTGGTCGGCGGCGACGCATCGGGCATGGGCGACGCCTACGGCGCGGCGATGTTCTACGTCGTCACCTATGTGCTGACGACGCTGGCCACGTTCGGTGTGATGCTGCTGCTGGCGCGCGAAGGCTTCGAGTCGGAGGAGATCGAGGACTTCGCGGGCCTGAACCAACGCAGCCCGCTCTACGCCGGGGTGTTGGCTGCGTGCATGTTCTCGCTCGCCGGTGTGCCACCGCTGGTCGGCTTCTACGCCAAGTTGGCGGTGTTGCAGGCCTTGTTGGCTGCGGGCGGCGGGGTCTACGTCGGGTTGGCGGTGTTTGCGGTGCTCGCGTCGCTGGTCGGGGCGTTCTACTATTTGCGCGTCGTCAAGGTCATGTATTTCGATGCGCCCACGCAAACCGCGCCCATCGCGGCGCCGCTGCCGGTGCGGGCGGTGCTGTCGGTCAATGGTGCTTTGGTGCTGCTGCTGGGGTTGCTGCCTGGCGGTCTGATGACACTGTGTGTCCAGGCCGTGCGCTCGGTCTTGTGAGGCAGGTTAGACTGCAGGCATGAGTCTGGATACTGCCGTTTGGCTGGTCATCGCGCTGGCGCTCGTGGGCGCCAACTTGCCGTTCATCAACGAGCGCTGGCTGGCGCTGCTGCCCGCGCGGGGGGGGGCCAAGCCCTTGTGGGGACGGGTGGCCGAGCTGGTGGTGCTCTATGGGCTGGTCGGGGGCCTGGCGCTGGCGCTGGAG
>NZ_CALIND010000025.1:0-5123 GCF_938045175.1 uncultured Tepidimonas sp. | reverse complement strand
GCCTGTGCGTCGGCGCCGGCCACAGGGTCGCCGTGCTTGTGCCAATCGCGCGGCAGCTGGGCGATGTGTTGTTGCTGCAGCGGCACGGCCAGCGGTCGCACCCCCTGTACGCGTTTCAGAAACGCGCGCGCGCTCTTGGCGTTCTCGGCGATCCAGTGCGTCAGCCCGGCGGCGATGTCGATCGTCGCCGCCGGCAGCGCATCGCGCAGATCCAACGCGGTGTCGCAGCCGAAATCCAGCGGCGTCGGCACCAGGTACAGCGTGCCGGGGGCCACCGCGGTGCCCGAAGGTGGCATGGGCGTCCTCATGGCAGCGTCAACCCCGCGCCGCGCAGCAGGCGTGCGGTGCGAATCAGCGGCAGGCCCACCAGGGCCGTGGGGTCGTCGCTGACGATGGCGTCGAGCAGTGCGATGCCCAGTCCTTCGCTTTTGGCGCTGCCGGCGCAGTCGTAGGGACGCTCGACGAGCAGGTAGCGCTCGATCTCGTCGTCGCTGAGGTCGCGAAAGCGCACCTGTACCGCGGCAACGTCCTGCGCCGCGTAGCCGGTGGCGATGCAGACCACGGCCAGCGCGGTGTGAAAGACCACGGTGCGCCCGCGCATGGCGCGCAGTTGGGCAACGGCGCGCTCGTGCGTGCCGGGCTTGCCCAGTGCCACGCCATCCAGGTCAGCCACCTGGTCACTGCCGATGACGATGGCCTGCGGGTGGCGCTGCGCGACCGCGCCGGCTTTGGCATGCGCGAGCCGCCGCGCGAGGGTGGCCGGGGCTTCGCCGGGCAGCGGCGTTTCGTCCACGTGGGGCGCGGCGGTGTCGAAAGGCAGCTGCAGGCGCTCGAGCAGCGCGCGCCGGTACGGCGAAGTCGAGCCGAGGATCAACGGACGGGGCAAGGTTGGCGATGACATCCTATGATTGTCGCTGTTGGCGAGGGGTGGTGCGCGCGGCGGCGAGGACAAGAGGAGCGGGGTGACATGGAGGCGTCGGAAGACAAGGATGCGGCGGCCATGCCGTGGCATGCGCTGTGCCACTCGGCCGATTTGATCGACGGCGGCGATGCGGTGCCGTTCGACGTCCGCTATCGCGGGCAGACCTGCCGCGCGTTTGCGATCCGCTTCCAGGGTCGGGTGTACGCCTACCTCAACCGCTGCAGCCACGTTTCCATGGAGATGGACTGGATGCCCAACCGCTTCTTCGACCTCACGCGCCAGTATCTGGTGTGTGGTGCGCACGGGGCGCTGTTCGATCCGCGCACCGGGCGCTGCGTCGGTGGCCCTGGGCGCGGGCCGCTGGTGTCGATTCGCGTCCAGGAACGCGACGGGGTGGTGTTTTGGCAGTCACAATACGATCTTCAACCGGTCGTTTTTTGGACCCCCACCATGGCATCTACCGAGACCCCACCGCCCGCCGACACCACTGCGCCGCCACCGCCGGCCACGACGCCGGCCGCGCTCGATGCGCCTGGCTGGGAGCGGGCCGTGATCGAGAAGCTGGCACTTGCGACGCTGCAAGAGCAGCGTGCGGCGCGCCGCTGGCGCAATTTTTGGCGTTCGGTCTGGCTGCTGCTGGCGGGCGTCGTGGTTTGGTTACTGTACCGCGACGTCGTGCCGTCGCCGCCCACTGCTGCCCCGCACACGGCGATGATCGAGGTGCGTGGCGCCATCAGTGCGGAGTCGGAAACCAATGCCGCCAATATCGTCTCGGCGCTGCGTTCCGCGTTCGAAGACCCGGGGGCCAAGGCCGTGGTGCTGTTGATCGACTCACCCGGCGGCAGCCCGGTGCAGGCGGGCATCATCAACGACGAGATCTGGCGCCTGAAGGAAAAGCACGGCAAACCCGTCTACGCCGTGGTCGAAGAGACCTGCGCCTCGGCGGCCTACTACATCGCGGTGGCTGCCGACCGCATCTACGTGGACAAGGCCAGTCTGGTGGGCAGCATCGGCGTGCTGATGGACGGGTTTGGGTTTACCGGGCTGATGGACAAGCTGGGCGTGGAGCGGCGCCTGCTGACCGCAGGCGAGAACAAAGGGTTTCTCGACCCTTTTAGCCCCCAGACGGAGCGCCACCGCGCGCACGCGCAGCAAATGCTCGACGACATCCACCAGCAGTTCATCGAGGTGGTGCGCAAGGGGCGCGGTGATCGCCTGAAAGAAATGCCCGAGATGTTCAGCGGCCTGGTCTGGACGGGGCAGCGCGCGCGTGAGCTGGGTCTGGCTGACGATCTGGGTAATTTGGACTATGTGGCACGCGAGGTCGTGCAGGCCGAAGAGATCATCGACTATACCCAGCGCGAGAGCATTGCGCAGCGGCTCGCGCGGCGGTTCGGGACCGGCGCGGTCGAGGGGGCGTGGCGCATCGCGCGTTCGGCCTGGCCGACACTGCGCTGAGTTCGGGGCGGCGCGTGCAGGAGCGGGTCGTCATCGTCGGGGGGGGGATGGCCGGGCTGGGCGCGGCCTTGGCATGCGCGCGCGCGGCCCGAGATGTCGATCGACTTGTTCGAACGCGCGCCAGAGTTTTCTGAGGTGGGGGCGGGCATCCAACTCGGCCCCAACGCCGTGCGCGTGTTGCACGACTGGGGTTTGCAGCAGCCGCTGGAGGCGGTGGCGGCGTTTCCCTCCGAGCTGCGCGTGCGCGCGGCCGCCGATGGCCGGGTGCTGGGCCGTTTGGCCTTGGGTGAAGCGATGCGGCAGCGTTATGGCGCGCCCTATGCCACCATCCACCGCGCCGACTTGCACCGGCTGCTGCTGCAGGCCCTGCTGGAGACGACCACGGTGGCGCTGCACACGGGGCAGGCCGTCATCGGTCACCAGACGGACGCCGACGGGGTGGCGATCACCACCGCCAGCGGTGCCCGCTGGCATGCCGACGCCCTGCTGGCGGCGGATGGGGTGTGGAGCACCATTCGCACCCGGCTGCTGGGCGATGGCCGCGCGGCGTTCAGCGGCCATCTGGCCTACCGAGGTATGGTGCGCCGGGAGGATTTGCCGGCCGCCTTGCGCACACCGCAAGTCGTGGCCTGGCTTGGGGCCTGCATGCATGCCGTGCACTACCCCGTGCGCGCCGGGCAGTGGCTCAATGTCGTGGTGGTGGTCGAAGGCCCGTTGCCCCCGGCCGACGTCGAGAGCTGGGACCACGAAGCGCGCGTGGCCGAGCTGCGCCAGCGTGTGGGCCGTACGCACAAAGATTTGGATGCCGTGCTGCGGGCGGTGCCCGGCTGGCGCCTGTGGCCGTTGCATGTGCGCGCGCCAATGCGGGGGCCGCACGAGCATGCCCAGGGACGGGTGGCGCTGCTGGGCGACGCCGCGCATCCGACGCGGCCCTATCTGGCCCAGGGTGCGGCGATGGCGCTGGAAGACGCGTGGGCGCTGGGGCGGCTGTTGGCGGCACAGTCCCGCACGGCGGTCGCGGACTGGCCCGCCGTGCTGGCGCACTGGGCGCAGGGGCGCTGGGCGCGCAACGCCCGCGTGCAAGCCCGCTCGCGGCGCAATGGGACGGTCTTCCACGCCCGCGGGGCCCTGCGTTGGGCACGCGATGCGGCCCTGGCGTTGCTTGGCGAGCGGGCGCTCGACCAGCCGTGGTTGTATGGTGGGGCACCGGATCCACTGGCGGAGGCCGTCATCCGTGCGTGAAAGGCGAAGCGTTTGGAATGATGACGGCGCCGCCGCATGGGGCGGGATGCAGGAAGCGCCGATTCGGCTGCGCCGCTGGCTGTTGCGGGCGGCCGTGTCGGCTGCCGCGGGTGTCTGGGCCGTGCATGGGCGGGCCAACCCCATCCCGCCGGCGACTGCGTGGCCCTCGCGCCCATTGCGGTTGGTGGTGGGCTTTCCGCCGGGCTCGTCGGCCGATGAGCTGGCGCGGGCACTGCAAGCCCCTCTGGCAGACGCATTGGGGCAGCCGGTCGATGTCGATAACCATCCGGGTGCGGCGGGTGCGCAGGCCGCGCTGACCGTGGCACGCGCGACCGACGACCATACGGTGGGGCTACTGCCGTGGGTCCATCTGACCGTCGCGCGCGATCTGAATCCCGCCGTGGGCTACGACCCCCTGACCGACCTTCAGCCGGTGGCCCTGGTCGCCACGGCGCCGCTGGCGTTGTGTGTCGCGCCGCGCTTGGAGTTACGGGCCGCCGCCGCGGTGCGCGCGATCCAGCGCGCGGGCGTTGCTTGGTATTACGGCAGTCCGGGAGTGGGGTCGCCATTCCATTTGGGCATGGAGTTGCTCAAGGCGGCGGCGGACTGGCAGGTGGCCCACGTACCCTATCCAGGTAATGCCCAGGTCGTCAATGCGCTACTGCAGGGCGATGTGCAGCTGGCGCTGCTGCCCCCTTCGTTGGCGCTGCCGCACTGGCGCGCCGGTAAGCTGCCGGTGATCGGGGTCACATCGGCGGCCCCCAGCGCGCTGCTGCCGGGCGTGCCGCCGCTGGCGCGCCTGGGCGTGGCCGGTTTTTCGTTCGAGCACTGGTATGCGCTGGCAGGCCCGCACGCGCTCGGCCCGGTGCAAGCGGCCCATCTGGCCCAGTGTGTGCGGCAGGTGTTGCGTCAGTCGGTGCTGCAGCAACGGTTGCGGGCACTGGGGTGGGTTGCCCGAGGCTCCACCCCCGCTGCGCTGGCGCGCAGGGTGGCGGCAGAGTACGATCGCGTGCATCCCCTGATCGAGCGGCAGCGCATCCGCCAGCCTTGACATGACCGCTCCCGCCACTGACGACTTGCCCGACGGGCTCAGGCTATCCCCCATGCCCGCCGGTGCCGCGCGCAGCGCCTGGATTGGCACGAGCGCCTGGTGGTCGACAAGCACGGGATCGGCGGCATCCCTGGCACGCGCGGTTCGTGGGCGATGCGCTGGCCGTCATGACCGCCGTGGCGCCGCCTGCGCGGATCCGTCGCCCTCTTCCTCGATGCGGATGCCCACCCGCTCGATCGCCCCCTCGTGCACGCGGCGAACGCTCAGTTCGGCCGGCCCCCAGCGCAGTTGATCGCCCTCGACCGGCCGGTGTTGGCACACACGGTGAAACCACTCGCCTACGGTGAGCTGCTCGTCCTCGATCGGGGGCCAGCCGTAGAACTGGCACAGCGACGCCATGGGGGTGTCGGCCGGTACCTCGAAGTCGCCGTACACCTGTCGCGCGGCGAC
>NZ_CALIND010000024.1:0-5826 GCF_938045175.1 uncultured Tepidimonas sp. | reverse complement strand
GCCGCGGGCTTCGATCTCCTAGAATACGCCGATCGTTATTCCGCCGCGCAGGCCGTGCTGGTCGATGCCCACGTGCCCGGCTACGGCGGAGGCGGACACGCTTTCGACTGGACAGCCCTTCCGTGGTCAGACCCTCGACTCCACGCCGCCCATCGGGTCGTTTTGTCTGGTGGACTCACACCCGCAAATGTGACCGATGGCGTGCTTCTCGTACGCCCTTGGGGTGTTGACGTCTCCTCTGGCGTCGAAGCCGCCAAGGGCATCAAAGACCCGGCCCGGGTCGAGGCGTTCATCGCCGCGGTGCGCCGCGCCGACGCGATCCTGGCCGATTCCCCCGCCTCCTGACGCGCCCCGCCGTGCCTGGCACGCTGGCCGTCACCCTCCATCGGATGCTCCCCATGTCTGCCCACGCTTACGCCTTTCCCGACGCCCGCGGCCATTTCGGGCCCTACGGCGGTAGCTTCGTCAGCGAAACGCTGACCCACGCCATCGCTGAGTTGCGCGCCGCCTACGAACACTGGCGCCACGACCCGGACTTCCAGCGCGAGTTCCACTCGGAGCTCAAACACTTCGTCGGCCGCCCCTCGCCCGTCTACCACGCCGCACGCCTGAGCCGCGAGCTGGGCGGCGCGCAAATCCTGCTCAAGCGCGAAGACCTCAACCACACCGGCGCGCACAAGATCAACAACGTCATCGGCCAGGCGATGCTGGCGCGGCGCATGGGCAAGCCGCGCGTGATCGCCGAGACCGGCGCCGGCCAGCACGGCGTGGCCACCGCCACCATCTGCGCGCGCTACGGGCTGGAATGCGTGGTCTACATGGGCAGCGAGGACGTCAAGCGCCAAAGCCCCAACGTCTACCGCATGAAGCTGCTCGGCGCCACCGTGGTGCCGGTGGAGTCCGGCAGCAAGACGCTGAAGGACGCGCTCAACGAGGCGCTGCGCGACTGGGTCACGAACGTCGAAAACACCTTCTACATCATCGGCACCGTCGCCGGGCCGCACCCCTACCCCATGATGGTGCGCGACTTCCAGAGCGTGATCGGCGAGGAATGCCTGCGCCAGATGCCCGAGATGCTGGCCGACCTGGGCCTGCCCGGCAACGGCGCGCAGGCGCAGCCGGACGCGGTGATCGCCTGCGTCGGCGGCGGCAGCAACGCCATGGGCATCTTCTACCCCTACATCCCCCACGAGCGGGTGCGCCTGATCGGCGTGGAAGCGGCCGGCAGCGGCCTGGACAGCGGCCGCCACGCTGCGTCGCTGCAGCGCGGCGTGCCTGGCGTGCTGCACGGCAACCGCACCTACGTGCTGCAAAACGCCGACGGCCAGATCACCGAGACGCACTCCGTCAGCGCCGGCCTGGACTACCCCGGCGTCGGCCCCGAGCACGCCTGGCTGAAGGACAGCGGCCGCGCCGAGTACGTGGGCGTGACCGATGCCGAGGCGCTGGAGGCCTTCCATCGCCTGTGCCGCACCGAGGGCATCATCCCCGCGCTGGAGTCCAGCCACGCGATCGCCTATGCCATGAAGCTCGCGCCGACGCTGCGGCCCGATCAAAGCCTGCTGGTCAACCTCTCGGGCCGGGGCGACAAGGACATCGGTACCGTGGCCGACCTGTCCGGCGCCGACTTCTATTGCCGCCCCAGCTGCCGCGGCCAAAGCGTCAAGACCGCCGCGCCGATCCACCTGACCCCAGGAGCCGTGCAATGAGCGCCCCCCGCTTGGCCGCCACGTTCGAGCGCCTGCGCGCGAGCGGTCGCCGCGCGCTCATCCCCTTCGTCACCGCGGGCTTTCCGCAGCCCGACGTCACGGTGGACCTGCTGCACGCCATGGTGGCCGCCGGCGCCGACGTCATCGAGCTGGGCGTGCCGTTTTCCGACCCGATGGCCGACGGCCCGGTGATCCAGCGCGCCGGCGAGCGCGCGCTGGCTGCGGGCATCGGCCTGGCGCAGGTGCTGCAGATGGTGCGCGACTTCCGCGCCCGCGACACGGCGACACCGGTGGTGCTCATGGGCTACGCCAACCCCATCGAAGCGTGGGAACATCGCCACGGCGCGGGCAGCTTTGCGCGCGAGGCGGCCGCCGCGGGCGTGGACGGCGTGCTGGTGGTGGACTACCCGCCCGAGGAATGCGAGGCCTTCGCAGCCACGCTGCGCGCGCACGGGCTGGATCTGATCTTTCTGCTGGCCCCCACCAGCACCGACGAGCGCATCGCGCTCGTGGGCCAGCTGGCCAGCGGGTATGTCTACTACGTCTCGCTCAAGGGCGTTACCGGCGCGGCGCACCTGGATACGGCGTCGGTGGAGGCGATGTTGCCGCGCATCCGCGCCCATGTCAAAGTGCCCGTCGGCGTGGGGTTTGGCATCCGGGATGCGGCCAGCGCCCAGGCCGTGGCGCGCAGCGCCGACGCCGTCGTCATCGGCACCCGGCTCATCCAGTTGCTCGACAACGAACCGCGCGAGCGCGCCCCCGCCGTGGCGGCGGCGTTCGTACGCGACATCCGCACCGCGCTCGACGCGCTACCCAAGGCCGCCGCGGCTGGCGCATAATCGCGCGCACACCGGCGCCGCGCGCCCCGTTACGCCTCGGCCTGCGCGTCAGCGGGCGGCGCCGCCATCGCAAGGAGTTGCCATGTCCTGGCTGGAAAAACTGCTGCCCCCCAAGATTGCCGCGGCCGGCGGCCAACGGCGCAGCATCCCCGAAGGGCTGTGGGTCAAGTGCCCCGCCTGCGACGCCGTCCTGTACAAGACCGACCTGGAGAAAAACCTCAACGTCTGCCCGCACTGCGCGCACCACCACCGCATCGGGGCGCGCGCGCGGCTGGACGCTTTTCTCGACCCCGAGGGCCGCTACGAGATCGGGCAGGAGGTGCTTCCGGTCGATCCCCTCAAGTTCAAGGACAGCCGCAAGTACCCCGAACGTCTGAAAGAGGCGCTCGAAGCCACGGGCGAGACCGACGCCCTCATCGTCATGGGGGGCGCGGTGCACACCCTGCCCGTGGTCGTGGCGTGCTTCGAGTTCGACTTCATGGGCGGCTCCATGGGCTCGGTGGTCGGTGAGCGCTTCGTGCGCGGCGTGGAAAACGCCATCGAGCAAAAAGTGCCCTTCATCTGCTTTACCGCCACCGGCGGCGCGCGCATGCAAGAAGGGCTGCTGTCACTCATGCAAATGGCCAAGACCAACGCGGCGCTCACCCGCCTGGCCAAGCAGCGCCTGCCCTACATCAGCATCCTGACCGACCCCACCATGGGCGGCGTGTCGGCGGGCTTCGCCTTCATGGGCGACGTGGTGATCGCCGAGCCCAAGGCGCTCATCGGCTTTGCTGGCCCGCGTGTGATCGAAAACACCGTGCGCGTCAAGCTGCCGGAGGGCTTTCAGCGCGCCGAGTTTTTGCTGCAAAAAGGCGGCATCGACATGATCTGCGACCGGCGCGAGCTGCGCAGCACCGTGGCCAACGTGCTGGCCATGCTCACGCGCCAAAGCGCCGACGCGGTCGCTTGAAGCGGCGGCACATGGGGCCGGAACAGGTGGCGCTGCTGGCGGCCGTGGCGCGGCATGGCAGTCTGGCGGCCGCCGCGCGGGCGCTCGGCCTGGTGCCCAGTGCGCTGACCTACCGGGTGCGGCAGATGGAGCAGGCGCTCGACGTGCTGCTGCTGGACCGGCGCTCGCGCCGCGCCCGGCTGACCCCGGCCGGGCAAGAACTGCTGCGGGCTGGGGACGCGTTACTGCGCGAATGGGACGCGTTGGCGCAGCGCGTACGGCGCATCGCCACCGGCTGGGAAGCCGAACTCACCATCGCGGCCGATGCCGTCATCTGCCCGCGCACGCTGCTCGAGCTGTGCGAGGCCTTCTACGCCCTGGGGGCGCCCACCCGGCTGCGGCTGCGGGGCGAGACCCTCTCCGGCACCCTGGAAGCGCTGCTCAGCGGCCAGGCCGATCTGGCTCTAGGGGTAACACTGGAGCGGACGCCGACCGCAGAAATCGGCTTGCAACCCCTGGGCAACGTCCCGTTTTGCTTTGCGGTGGCGCCACACCACCCGCTGGCCAGAGCGGCCGAACCGCTGACCCCGGCAGACATCCGCGCCCATCGCATCGTGGCGGTGGCCGACACCGCGCCGCAGGGCGGGCTGACGGTGGGCCCGCAGCCGGGCCAGGATGTGCTGACCGTGCCCAGCATGGCCATGAAACTGCAGGCCCAGCTGCGTGGACTGGGCTGCGGCTGGTTGCCGCAGCCGCTGGCGCAGCCTCACGTGAACGCCGGGCACCTGGTGCTCAAGGCCACGACGTTGCCAGCCCGCGTCGTGCCCACCGCCTACGCCTGGCGCCAGACGGCGCGGCCCGTCGGCAGTGGCGCCCCGCGCACGGGACCGGCGCTGCACTGGTGGCTGCAACGGCTAGCCGATCCGCTGACGCGCGACGCCCTGTTGATGAAGCGCCCGGGGCATGATGCGCCGCTGGCGTGAGTCGCGTGGCGGCTGCGCTACCATCGGCGGGTCATCCCATCGGTGTTTCCTCCTTCCCACCGAAAGTTCGCCCCATGCCGCGCCGCCGATCTGCCCCCACCCCGCTGCCTCCGAAGCGCCCTCGGCGCAGACCGGCGGCCGAACCGTCCATCGCGCCACCCACGCCCCGGCGGGTGGCGGTAGTGGGCGCTGGCATCGCCGGCATCACCGCGGCGCGCACCCTCGCGCAGGCAGGCTGGCACGTCACCGTGTTCGAAAAGAGCCGGGGCGCCGGTGGCCGCATGGCCACGCGCCGCACGGATTGGGGCGACTTCGACCACGGGGCGCAGTTTTTTACGGTGCGCGACACGCGCTTCGAGCTGGCGCTGCGCGCCACGCAGGCCCCGATCGCCGCATGGGATGCGACCTGGGTGCGCGTGCTCGACGCCACCGCATCCCGGCTGGCCGTCGCCCCTGCCCCCACGGAGACGCGCTGGGTCGCCACGCCGGGCATGAACGCCCTCGTCAAGCATTGGGCACAACCGTTGGCCGATGGCACGCTCGGGCAGTGCCACTGGGTCACGCGCGTGGTGCGGCTGGAACCCGACGCCATCGCGCCCACGCGCTGGCAGCTCCGCCTGGAGGGCGCGCCGGACGCGGCCGACGCACCGGCGGTGATGGGCGGCTTCGACGCGGTGCTGCTCGCCATCCCGCATCCGCAGGCACGGGAGCTGCTGGCCGCCAGCGCCCTGGCACCCACGTGGCAACAGCGCTTGGACGAAGAGGTGGCAGTCGCCCCCTGCTGGACGCTGATGGCCGCCTGGCCACACGCCGTGGCGGGGCCAGGCCAGCGCCTGGGGCCGCATTGGGACGCCGCCCGCAGCGACCACCACCGCCTGGCCTGGGTGGCGCGCGAGCCCAGCAAACCCGGACGCGGCCCGGTGGAGCGCTGGGTCGCGCAAGCCAGCCCCGCGTGGTCGGCCGAACACCTGGAGGACGACCCCGAGCGCGTGCTGGCCAAGCTGCTCAAGGGCTTTGCCGAGGTCACCGGCATCCGCGCTACTCCCGCGCACGCCACCGTGCACCGCTGGCGCTACGCGCAGACGCAGCGACCGCTCGGCGAGCCGTACCTGTGGGACGCGCAGCGCGGCCTGGGGCTGTGCGGCGACTGGTGCCTGGGGCATCGGGTCGAGCACGCCTTCATGTCGGGGTTGGAGCTGGCGCTGGCCATGCTGGAGGGCTGATGGCCGCAGCGGCAACGGCCTATCGGGGCCGCTTCGCCCCATCGCCCACCGGTTGGCTGCATGCGGGATCGCTGGTGGCGGCGTTGGCCAGTTGGCTGGATGCGCGCGCCCACGGTGGGCACTGGCTGGTGCGCATCGAAG
>NZ_CALIND010000023.1:0-5318 GCF_938045175.1 uncultured Tepidimonas sp. | reverse complement strand
GTGGCCAAGCCGTTGACGCTGGACATCGACGACCTGCTCAAACTCGCGCCGATGGAGGAGCGCATTTACCGGCTGCGCTGTGTCGAGGGCTGGTCGATGGTGGTGCCGTGGATCGGTTACCCGCTGGCCGCACTCATCGAGCGCGTGCAGCCGCTGGGCAGTGCGAAGTTCGTCGAGTTCCACACCCTCGCCGACCGCGAGTCCATGCCGGGCCTGCGCTCCAACGTGCTGCTGTGGCCCTACGTCGAGGGCCTGCGCCTGGACGAGGCGCGGCACCCCCTGACGTTGCTGACCTTTGGTCTGTACGGCGAGATGTTGCCGCCGCAAAACGGCGCACCGCTGCGTGTGGTGGTGCCGTGGAAGTACGGCTTCAAGAGCGGCAAGTCGATCGTGCGCGTGCGATTCGTGGAGAGACAGCCGGCAACCGCCTGGACGGTGGCCGCGCCACACGAGTATGGCTTTTACGCCAACGTCAACCCGGATGTGCCGCACCCGCGCTGGAGCCAGGCCAGCGAGCGGCGCCTCGGGCAGGGCGGGCTGTTCGCGCCGCGTGTCAAGACCCAGTTGTTCAACGGCTATGCCGAGCAGGTTGGCCAGCTCTATGCGGGCATGGACCTGCGGCGCTTTTATTGACGTGGATCGCTGGCTGCGCGCGGCCAAGCCCTGGGTGCTGCTGGCACTGTCCGCACCGGCGCTGTGGCTGTGGGGGATGGCGCTGGCCGACCGGCTGGGTGCAAACCCGGCCGAGGCGCTGATTCGTGGTCTGGGCGATTGGACGCTGCGGCTGCTGTGCCTGACACTGGCCATTACCCCGCTGCGGCGCTGGACCGGCTGGGCGGCGCTCGCCGGATGGCGGCGCGGGCTGGGACTGTGGACGTTTGCTTATGCGCTGCTGCACCTGCTGGCCTATGCATGGCTGGATCAGGGTTGGGATGGGCACGCCGTGTTGCGCGACGTGGCCGAGCGGCCGTTCATCCTCGTCGGCGTGCTGGCGGTGCTGCTGTTATTCCCGTTGGCCGCGACGTCGTTCGATGCCGCCATCCGTTGGCTGGGCGCGCGGCGCTGGCGGGCCTTGCACCGGGCGGTGTACGCGGTGGCGGGGCTGGCGATCCTGCACTTTTTCTGGATGCGCAGCGGCAAGACGCTCTACGGCGACGTCATCGCCTACGCGGCCGTGCTGGCAGTGCTGCTGGGCTGGCGGGTGTGGGACGCCGTCAGTCGAGCGCGAGGCCGCGCTCCTGCCGCCACAGGTCGTTGATCGACTCGCGCGCGCGGATCAACTGGGCGCGATCGCCGCTGACCAACACCTCGGCCGCTTTACCGCGCGAGTTGTAGTGGCTGGCCATGCTCATGCAATACGCGCCGGCGGACCCGACGGCGAGCCAGTCGCCGGCCTGCACGGCCAATGCGCGCTCGCGGCCCAGCCAGTCGCCGCTTTCACACACGGGGCCCACCACGTCCCATACCTGGGGCGGCTCGGTGCGGGGGCGTACCGGCGCGATGGCGTGGTAGGCGTCGTACATGGCTGGGCGTGGCAGATCGTTCATGGCCGCGTCCACGATCAGAAAGTTTTTGACCGGGCCGGGTTTGGTGTAGAGCACCTCAGTGATGCAGATGCCGGCATTGCCCACGAGGGAGCGACCGGGCTCCAGCAGCAGCCGCCGCTGCCCATGCCCGCGCGCGTCCAGGCGCGCCAGCAGCGCTTGCCACAGCGCGTCGGCCGCCGGGGGCTGTTCGCCGTGGTATTCGATGCCCAGCCCGCCGCCCAGGTCCAGGTGGTGCAGCGGGATGCCCTCGGCTTCGATCGCTTCCACCAGGTCGAGCACGCGCTCCAGCGCGTCCAGGTAGGGCCCCGTGCTGGTGATCTGCGAGCCGATGTGACAGTCGATGCCGACCACCCGCAGCCCGGGCAGGCTGGCCGCGTGGCGGTAGGCGTCGAGCGCCTCGTCGTGCGCGATGCCGAACTTGTTGTCTTTCAGACCCGTGGAAATGTAGGGGTGCGTTTGCGCGTCGACGTCGGGGTTGACGCGCACGCTCACCGGTGCGCGCGCGCCCAGCTCGCGCGCCACCGCATCCAGCACGTCCAGCTCGGCGCGGCTTTCGACGTTGAAGCAGCCGATGCCTACCTGCAGCGCGCGGCGCATCTCGGCTCGCGTTTTGCCCACGCCGGAAAAAACGATGCGCTCGGGCGCCGCCCCGGCACGCAAGGCGCGCTCGAGCTCGCCGCCCGAGACGATGTCGAAGCCGCACCCTGCACGGGCGAAGACCTCCAGGATGGCCAGATTCGAATTGGCTTTCATCGCGTAGCACACCAGCGCGTCGCGGCCCGCCAGGCCGCGCTGGTAGGCGCTCAACGCGCCCAGCATGGCCGCGCGCGAGTACACGAACAGAGGGGTGCCGTGTTCGCGTGCCAAGTCGGCGACGCGCACGCCTTCGGCCCAGAGCTCGTCGTCGCGATAAGCAAAGAAGGGAGCGCCGGGCAGATACGGCGTCAGGGGTGTGTCAGCGCGGGACATGCGATGGGGAATGGGAAGGGGAGGAAGGGGAAGAAGCGGCCGCGGTCGGCAGCGTCAGCGGCCCCTTTTGTCCGCAGCCCACCAGGGCCAAGGCCAACACGGCACCCCAAGCGGCGGAGCGCCATCCTACAATGCGCCGTCTCGTTTGCATCTGGACGATTGTAGTGATGACCGACCTCGAATACCTGGACCGCGCCGAAGCCGTGCTGAAGGCGGTGGAGTTGAGCTGTGACCGCATCAACGAGACGACCGACGCCGACATCGACAACCAGCGCGTCGGCGGCATGGTGACGCTCACGTTTCGCAACGGCAGCCAGATCGTGATCAACCTGCAAAAGCCGCTGCACGAGATCTGGATGGCGGCACGCTCGGGCGGCTACCACTACCGCTTCGACGGCCAGCGCTGGATGGATACCAAGGGCGCGGGCGAATTTTTCGAGCATTTGTCACGTGAGGCTTCGGCGCAGTCTGGCATGACATTGACATTCGCCCCTTGACGAGGCAAGAAGCCGCCACAGCGCGTACCCGGCCCCTCATGGCCGGAACAGGTCCAGGATGCTGCGTTTCTCGCGTGCCTCGGGGTCCGCATCGGGGGGGACGTCCCCTGCAGGCGTGGTCGCCGCATCCTCGAAGCCCAGCCGCCGCACATAGCTGCCATCCGCATATTCGTCATACACCCAGTCGCCCCCGGAGAAGCTCACGCCCGGCGGGGGCATAAGCTCTTGCACGGGCGTATGGCGTAGCGCCTGGCCCATGAAATCGATCCAGATCGGCAGCGCCAAGGCGCCACCCGTGGCGCGCCGCCCTAGGTTGCGTGGCGTGTCATAGCCCAGCCACGCGGCGGCGGATAGGGTGGGGTGATAGCCCACGAACCACGCATCTTGGGCGTCGTTGGTGGTGCCGGTCTTGCCGTAGAGGTCGGGTCGCTTGAGCGTGGCCTGCGCGCGCGCCGCGGTGCCCGAGCGCGTGATTTCGTTGAGCAACTGGCTCATGAGGAAGGCGTTGCGCTCGGGCAGGGTGCGGTTGTCCTCGGACGGCGCCTGCGCGGGGACGTCGAGCAGCACGCGGCCTTTGTGGTCACTGATGCGGGTGATGAGCACCGGCGGCAAGTAGTGCCCGCCGTTGGCAAAGACGCCGTAGCCTGCGGCCATCTCCAGCGGTGTGACGGCGCCAGCGCCCAGCGCCATCGTCAAATAGGGCGGATGTTTGGCCGGGTCGAGTCCAAAGCGCGTGATCCACTGCTGAGCCGACTGCGTGCCCACAGCCCGCAGCACCTGGATCGAGACCATGTTCTTGGATTTGGCCAGCGCCGTGCGCACCGTCATCGGTCCCTCGTACTGGCCGTCGTAGTTTTTGGGCTCCCAGGGCTTACCCCCCGTGACGCTGGCCGGAAAGAACAGCGGTGCGTCATTGACCACTGTCTGGGGCATGATGCCCTTTTCCAGCGCCGCGGAGTAGATGAAGGGCTTGAAGCTCGATCCCGGCTGGCGCTGCGATTGCGTGACGCGGTTGAACTTGTTGCGCTCGAAGTCGAAACCGCCGATGAGCGCGCGGATGCCGCCATCGCGCGGGTCGACGGCGACGAACGCCGCTTCGACCTCGGGCGTCTGGGTCAGATACCAGCCCTGCGACACCTTGACGATGCGCACCACGGCACCGGGACGCAGGCGCAGGTGGGGCGGGGCACTGGGGTCGAGTCCGGAGCGCACGGGCTCCAGCCCGGCGCCGGTGATCTCGATCGGCGCGTCGTCGCCGCGCACCACCACCACCCGGCGCGGGTCGGCCGACAGCACGACGGCAGTCAGCAGCGGCGGGTTGTCCGGCACGGCCGCCAGTGCTTCGTCGATGGCGGCCTCGCGCCGTGCCGGGTCGGTGGGTAGGTCGATGAACCGCTCTGGGCCCCGATAGTGCTGCTTGCGCTCGAAGTCGAGCACCCCTTGGCGCACCGCACGCCACGCGGCGCGCTGCAACGCCGCGTCGATGGTGGTGTGGACCTGCAGGCCCGCGGTGTAGGCGTCTTCGCCGTAGCGCGCGACGATCGCTTGGCGTACCATCTCGGCAATATAGTCGGCGTGCACGTCCTGTTCCGCGTCGTAGCGGCGCAGCCGCAACGGCTCTTCGCGCGCGGCTTTGGCCTCGGCCTCGGTGATGAAGCCGTTTTCCAGCATGCGATCGATGATGTAGAGCTGGCGGGCGCGCGCGCGCTTGGGGTTGCTGATGGGGTTGTAGGCAGAGGGGGCCTTTGGCAGGCCGGCGAGCATGGCGGCTTCGGCAATGGTGAGTTCCTGCAGGGACTTACCGAAATACGTGCGTGCCGCCGCCGCAAAGCCATAGGAGCGGTGCCCGAGAAAAATCTGGTTCATGTAAATCTCGAGAATCTGCTCCTTGGTCAGCAGGTGCTCGAGCTTGAACGTGAGCAAAATCTCGTAGATCTTGCGCAGGTAGCTTTTTTCGTTGGAGAGGTAGACGTTGCGCGCCACCTGCATGGTGATGGTGGACGCGCCCTGGCTCTTGGCTTCGCTCAAGTTGGCCAGCGCTGCCCGCAGCAGGCCCCGGTAGTCGATGCCGCTGTGTTCGAAGAAGCGGGCGTCCTCGATGGCCAGCACTGCGTTGATCATGACGGGGGGGATGTCCTCGAACGGCACGAGATTGCGCCGTTCCTCGCCGAACTCGCCCAACAGCGAGCCGTCGCGCGCATAGACCCGCAGAGGCAGCTTGGGGCGGTAGTCTGCCAGTTCGCTGACGTCGGGTAGGTTGGGGTACGCCATCGCCAACCCGAGCGCGACCAACATCAGTCCCGCC
>NZ_CALIND010000022.1:0-2913 GCF_938045175.1 uncultured Tepidimonas sp. | reverse complement strand
CCTTGTCCGGCCATTCGACCAGCTTGAGCCCGCGCCCGGCGAACAGTTCCCGCAGGCCCGCGTCCTCCCACTCGCGCGGGTCGTCGAAGCGATACAGATCGGCGTGCCAGGCGGGCAGGGGGCCGCCCCACGCAGGGGTGGCGGGCAGCTCATAGGGCTCGACCAGGGCATAGGTCGGGCTCTTGATGCGCCCCGTCACGCCCAGCGCCCGCAGCAGGTGGCGCACGAAGGTGGTCTTGCCCGCGCCCAGCTCGCCGCGCAGGGTCAGCAGCGCGTCGGCCAGCGACGCGTCGGCCTGCATGGCTGCAGCCAGCCGTTGTGCCAGGCGCGCGGTGTCGTCCTCGCTGGCGGCAAGCCAGTCGCGCGTGGCGGTGGGCAGGGGCGTGGGGGACGAAGACATGGATCTTTCTCGGGGACTTCCTACAATCGCGGCGCATGCAGCCAATACCCACGCCGAGCGGGGCCGATGCGCCCGCCCAGCCGACACCGGACACCGGCGTCGCTTGGGTCGAGCGCATCCGCGGCTGGGCGCTCGCGCTGGGATTTTCCCAGATCGGCGTCAGTGCCGTCGACCTGTCGCATGCCGAGCCCGGGTTGCTGGCCTGGTTGGCCGCAGGCTTTCATGGCACGATGGACTACATGGCGCGCCATGGGCTGCGGCGCGCCCGCCCGGCGGAGTTGGTGCCGGGCACGCTGAGCGTGATCACCGCGCGCATGGACTACTTGCCGCGTGACGCGGGCGAGGACTGGCGCGCGCGCGAGTGGGCGCGGCTGGCCGACCCGGACGCTGCCGTCGTGTCGATCTACGCCCGCGGACGCGACTACCACAAGGTGCTGCGGCGGCGGCTGCAGCAGCTCGCGCAGCGCATCGAGGCCGAGTGGGTCGCGGCGGGGCAGCCCGCGCCCCAGACGCGCGTGTTTACCGACTCGGCACCGGTGCTGGAGGTGGAGCTGGCCACGCGCAGTGGCCTGGGCTGGCGCGGCAAGCATACGCTGGCGTTGCACCGCGACGCGGGGTCGATGTTTTTTCTGGGCGAGATTTTTATCGACCAGGCGCTACCGCCCACGCCTGCGCACCCGGCGCACTGCGGCCGCTGCCAGGCGTGCATCGACGTGTGCCCGACGGGCGCCATCGTCGCGCCGTACCGGCTCGATGCGCGCCGCTGCATTTCGTACCTGACGATCGAGCACGAGGGGCCGATCCCCGTGCCGCTGCGCCGTGCGCTGGGTAACCGCATTGTCGGCTGCGACGATTGCCAGTTGATTTGTCCCTGGAACAAGTACGCGCGCCGCAGCCCGCTGCCGGATTTCGACGCCCGCGACGCGCTGGCCGCCCCGCGACTGCTGCCGCTATGGGCCTGGTCGGAGGGCGAGTTTTTGCGCCACACCGAGGGCAGCGCCATCCAGCGCATCGGCTACCAGCGCTGGCGGCGCAACCTGGCCGTGGCGCTGGGCAATGCGCGCGCGGCTGCCCGTGCGCGGGGCGACACTGCGCAGCAAGCCGCGATCGAGTCGGCGCTGGCCCCTGCGCTGGCCGACCCCGACACGCCCGTACTGGTGCGCGAGCACGTCGCCTGGGCCCTGATGGACTAGGATGACGCCATGAGCGCCGATCGCCGTGATCCCTTGGTCGCCATCCCCGCCCGGCGTGGGCCCCTGGCCGCGCTGGCCCACTGGGGCGAGTGGCTGCGCTTGACGGGCCGGGTGCTGGCGTGGGCGTGCATGGCGTCCAGCTACCGCGGCGCGCGCTGGCACGCGCTGGCCGAGCAACTGGTCGCCGCTGCCGTGCCCGCGGTGTGGTGGTATGCCGTGCTGTCGGCGCTGTTCGGGCAAGTGCTCATCCGTATCGTGGTCGTCACCGCCATCAGCTATGGGCTGACGCAGTATGCGGTCGAGATGGTGGTGCGGGTGCTGGTGCTGGAGCTCATTCCCCTGACGGCGGCGTTGTTCGTCTTGTTGCGCGTCACGGTGGGCCACGGGCGGGCGTTGCAAGCCCTGCGCGACGGCGGCACGTTCGATGCACTGCGCCGCGCTGGGCAGGATCCGCTGCGCGAGCTGGCCTTGCCGCGCGTGCTCAGTGGGGTGTTTGCCACGCTGCTGCTCGTGATGCTGAGCGCCGTGCTGGCGCTGGTGCTGGCCTATCTCAACCTGTACGGCTTCACGCCGTGGGCCCTGGCCCCCTACACGCGCGCCGTCGGACATGTCTTTTCCCCCGCGGTCGCGTTGATCTTCGTGTTCAAGACGCTGGGGTTTGCGCTGGCGATCTCGCTGGTGCCCATGGTGGCGGCGTTCGAGTCGTCGCCCCAGGGCGACGTGCGGGCGCTGGTGCGCACCGCCGCCGTTCTGTTGCTGGTGGAGCTGCTGTCGCTGATCGGCAACTATTATTGAGCCCATGAACCCGGTGTCCGACTCCCCGCCGCCAGCCCATGCCGATCGGGAGCCGCCCGCGATCGCGGCGGCCGTCGAGCGCCGCGCGCGCGGCCTGCTGGTGCTGCTGGGTGTGCTGCTGTTGGCCTCGACGCTGTATGTGCTGTACGCGCGTGGCGTGTTCGAGCCGACGCAGACCCTGGTGCTGACCGCCGACGACGCCGAGGGCGTGGCGGTGGGCATGGACCTGACGTTTTCGGGGTTTCCCATCGGGCGCGTGCGCCGCATCGAACTGGCCCCCGACGGGACGGTGCGCATCGTGATCGACGTGGCGCGGCGCGAGGCGCACTGGCTGCGCGAGGGCAGTGTCTTCACCATGGAGCGGGGGCTGGTCGGCGGTGTGCGCCTGCGGGCTTACACCGGTGTGCTGGAGGGGCCGCTGCTGCCCGACGGGGCGCAGCGGCCGGTATTGCGCGGCGACGCGCTGGCCGACTTGCCGCGCATGGTCAACACTGCGCGCGAGCTGCTGGAGCAGATCAAAGCCAT
>NZ_CALIND010000021.1:0-8935 GCF_938045175.1 uncultured Tepidimonas sp. | reverse complement strand
AGTGTTGCGGCGCGGCGTGACGCCTTGCCGTCACGGACGCGCCCGGCCGGTCAGGCGCAGGCCCTGAGGCGCGCCAGCAGGCCCGCCAGGGCGTGCTCGGCCGCCGCGGCGCGCACGGCAGCGCGGTCGCCGTCGAAGCGCTGGCATTCGGCGTGCACCAGGCCGTCCACGCACCAGCCAAACCAGACGGTGCCGACCGGCTTGGCGGCGCTGCCGCCACTGGGGCCAGCGATGCCGGTGATGGCCAGCGCCACCCGCGTGCCCGCCGCTGCGGCCGCCCCGTGTGCCATGGCGCGCGCCACGGGCTCGCTGACCGCGCCGTGGGCGGCCAGCAGATCGGGCGCCACGCCCAACTCAGCCACTTTGGCGGCGTTCGAGTAGGTGACGTAGCCACGCTCGAACCAGTCGCTCGAGCCCGGCAGCGCGGTGCAGCAGGCCGCCACCAGCCCACCCGTGCAGCTCTCGGCGCACACGAGGCGCTCGCCGCGCCCGAGCAGGGCTTGTGCCAGGTCGCGCAACAGCGGCCAGACCGCCGGTGGCACCCACAGCAGCCCGCTGCCGCCGCCGTCGGCAGGCACGGTAGCGCGGCAAGACCCTGGGTTCATCGCCTCAGCCCCCCCAGACGAAGCGCCACAACGCCACCACCAGCAGCGTGCAAAACGCGGCCACCAGGTCGTCGAACATCACGCCCCAGCCACCGCGCCAGCCAGACCCCTTGAACGCTTGGTCCGCCCACGCCACCGGCCCGGGCTTGGCCGCGTCGAACAGCCGAAACAGCCCAAAGCACACCGCCTGCCCCAGCAGCCCCTGCGGCGCCGCCACCCACAGCACCAGCCAGATGGCCACGATCTCGTCGATGACGACAAAGCCGGGGTCGGCGATGCCGGTGCGGCGCGCGGTGGCCGTGGCCGCCCACCACCCCAGCAGCAGCGCCGCGGCGATGATGACGGCCCACCCGAAGTCGCCCGGCGCCGCCAGCGCGTCGATGACCACGAACGCCGCCCAGCCCCACAGCGTGCCCACGGTGCCCGGCGCGATGCGCGCCAAGCCCGCCCCAAAGCCCAACGCCACCAGGTGCGACAGGCGCGCCAGCATGAAACGCGCCGACGGCACCGGCCAGGGCAGCGGTTCGTCACGCGGCGCGGTCATGCCCACCACCCCTGCCAGCCGTCGTACGGCTCGAAGCGCCCGTCGACCAATCGCAGCCGTGTCGGCCCAGGCAAGGCGCGCTCGCGCACCGGGTGCTGCGGATCGCCGGGGTAGCACATCGCGCGGTGCTCACCGTCGCGAAACTGCACCGGCTCCACGCACGGTGGCATGCGCCGGCCCGCCTCGTCCCACACGCTGTCCACGGTGGCGTGGCGCGCCAAGTGTGCCAGCCCCATCAGTTGCGGCGGGATCAGCTCCAACTCGCGCGCCCAGTAGCGCTGCAGCGCCTGCTGCGGCGTGGTCCACAACGCCGCGGTGGTCTCGAAGGTGTCGCGCTGCACCTCGGCTCCGGCGGGCAGCCGCGCCAGAAAAAACCGCGTGTCAAAACGCTGCGCCCCCACCACCGGGTTGCGCGGCGTGATCCAGCGCGCCCACGGCCGCAAGGTCTGCGCCCCTGGCAGCGCCACACCGGCCTCCTCGCGCAGCTCGCGCGCCGCCGCCACGTACAGGGCGCGTGCCAGCGCCGCGTCCAGCCCCGGCTCGCCCAGGCGCGCGCGCAGCGTGGTGTCGTCCGCGCCCAGCCAGCCGCGCCAGCGCTCGTCGGCGTCGTCGGGGTCCACCTTGCCCCCGGGAAAAACGTACATCCCGCCCAGCTCGCGCGCGCCGCCGGCGCGACGCAGCAGCAACACCTCCAGCCCGGCTGGGCTGTCGCGCAACAGCACCACCGAGGCCGCCGGGCGGGGCGTGTCCTCAGCGGCGGGGTGGGCCTGTTCGGGCGCGGGGGCGGCAAAGGTGCTCATGGCTCTATGGTAGCGAAGTGGTCAAACCCCGCCAGCCGCACGCCGGCCGGCAAGGTGTATGGGGCTCCGCCACCGTCCACCAGTTGCACGCGCCCCGCGCCGTCGGCCAGCGGGTGCGCCGCCGGCGCCCCTGGCACGATGCGCCCGATGCGCGCCACCGGCGTGCCAGCGCGCCGCGCGGCGGCCAGCACCGCCTCGCGCTGCGCGGGGTCGGCGGTGAACACCAATTCGTAATCGTCCCCGCCAGCCAGCGCGTACGTCAGGGCGGTGGCCGGCGGCAGCGCGCGCACCGCGGGCGGCACGGCGTGGGTCAACAGCGCGTCCACGTCCACCTGTGCCGCCACGCCCGCCGCGGCCAGGATGTGCCCCAGGTCGGCCAGCAGGCCGTCGCTGACGTCCACCGCGGCGTGCACGAGTCCGCGCAGCGCCAGCCCCAGCGCCACGCGCGGCTGGGGCCGCAACAGGTGCTCGCGCGCGGCCTCGGTGCCCGGGCCTTGCAGGTCCAACTCGCCGCGCAGCAGCGCCAGCCCCAGGCGCGCTTCGCCCAAGGCGCCGCTCACCCATACGTCATCGCCGGGCTGTGCGGCGCTGCGGCGGCTGGCGTGCGCCGGCGGCACCTCGCCCAGCACCGTCAGGCACAGGTTGAGCGGCCCCGCCGTCGTGTCCCCGCCCACCAGCGCGCAGCCGTGCGCGTCGGCCAACGCCAGCAAGCCCCGCGCCAAGCCCGCCAGCCAGGCCTCGTCGGGCACGCTCGGCAAGGCCAGTGCCAGCGTGCATGCCAGCGGGCGCGCACCCATCGCCGCCAGGTCGCTCAGGTTGACCGCCAGCGCCTTGTGCCCCAGCGCCTGCGGATCCACATCGGGCAAAAAATGCCGCCCCGCCACCAGCATATCGCAGCTGACCGCCAGCGCCATGCCCGGCGCCGGTGCCAGCAACGCGCAGTCATCACCATTGCCCAGCAGCACACCCGACTGCCCCTGCGTAGGGCGCCAAAAGTGGCGCGCGATCAGATCAAACTCGCTCACTCGGCGCCCCTGCCACCACCTTGGGCGGCCACACAAAACTCCACGGCGCGCGCCGCCAACGGTGCCGCAGCGCTTGCATGATGCGGCCACGGTTGACCGCGTTGACATTTTGCGCCCGCATGGCCAGCCGCAGCGCCAGGTAAAAGCTCACCGCGACGTTGATCGGCCCCACGAGCAGCGTCGCCGCCACGGCCGACCACACATCGAGGCGCCCCCAGGCCTCTGGGCCTATCGAGGCCAGCGCGGCGGTCAACTGCCCCGTCACCAGGGTGACGTGCCGCACATCAAACGGCAGACCAAAAAACTGCAGCACCACCGGCACCAGCCCCAGCAGCAAGCCCAGCGAAATGTTGGCCGCCAAGCCCGACACGTGGCCGCGCAGCCACAGCGCCCAGCGCCGCGCACGCGCCGCCCCAAGCCAGCGGATCCAGCCTGGGTGGTGCATCCACGCATCGTGCAGCCGGTGCACCACAAAAGCATTTTCCACCCAGCCCGCAATTTGGCTGCTGACAAACAACAACACACCCGTACCTGCGGCGTACAGCAGCGTCGGCCCCCACAGCTGATGCTTGGCCACCACCTCGTTGGCCACGGCGGTGTCGATCATGGGCTGCCCCCACCACGCCACGCTGGCCATGTGCAACAGCAGCACCGCGGGCACCACCGCCAGCACGTTGCCCAGCACCGCCGCCGCTTGCGAGCGCACCAAGTGCGCTACCTCGTCCACAAAGCGCAGCACCGCTTCGCGGCTGTGCAGGGCCTTGAGGCGCTTGACCATCGCCGGTGCCGTCATGGCGGGCTGTTTGGTGGCCACGGTCAGGTGCAACAGCATGATCACCACAAACCAAAACGCGTAGTTCATGCCCGCGGCCAACCCCGCCCAGAACGCAGCCAACCCCAGCGAACCCAGTGCAAACTTGCACCACGTCGTCAGCCCCAGCACCGCGCCACCGCCGGCGGCACGCAGCAACATCGCCCGGTATTCGGCAGCATTGCGGGTGATGTAGTGCTCGCCCGTCTCGGCGCTGCGCTGCGACACACGTTCGGCCAACATTTGCGACGTCTGCGCCAGCAACGCCCGCACCGAGCGAGTGTCGTGTGCCTGCGCCACCAGTCTGGCGAGCATATGTTGCAGCGCCCGTGCCGGCTGCGGGCTGCCCAGCACGCGCAGCAACTCTTGGGCACGCATCGAGTACTGGCGCAATTGACGCAAGCGAAACACCACGACCGTCGAAACGCCATGCTCCTCCAGGTGCGCGTACGCCGTGTACGCCGCATGGCGTGCCGAAACGATGGCTTGCCGTAGCTCCTCCAGCGCGGCGGGCGTGAGCTGCTGGCCAGCCGGTGCCTGCTGCAACGCTTGCTGGGCTTGGTGCAACACGCGGGGCCAATCACCCCACAGCACCGCCTCGCGCGCCGGCGGCGACATGCGCATGCGCAACTCTGGCTCCATGGCGCCCGCCGCCAGGTGCACGATGCAGCGCTGCAACGCGCGCCACACCACCTGACGCCACCCCTGAGCAGACACCGGCGACTCAGCGCCGTGCAACATGGCCACCAGTTGCTGCAACGCCGTACGTGGCAGCGCCAACAACCAGCGGGTATCACGCGGGTCGTCAAACACCCAGGGCAGCAGCACCAGCGCATTGGTCGTGGTGGGCGCCACCGGCAGCAGACGCGCGCGCACGCGCCGCCCCAGCTCGGACCAAAACTCCCAGCGCTGTGCCACACCCGCCTCGGCCAGCACCACATCGAGCTCAACCTCGGCCACCCAGCGCCCCCACCAGGCACGCAGCGCTCGGGCCGCCTCGGGTTGCTGCTGCAACTGCTGCACCCAGGCCTCGAAGCGACGCCGGCTGTGCGCAACGTTGCCCGCGGCCCGCAGCCAGCCCGCCACCCCCTTCAACCACAGGTTGCACTGGGCAATATCGCCCTCTGTCGGCGCCCACAGCACCGCCTCGGGTACTGGCTCAAGCTGAATATCGCGCTGGTCGGTCATGCGGGGTTTGTACCATGATGCACGGTCATTGGCTTCTTGCGACAATCGCGGCTGTAACAAAGTTTCCCAACCACCGCAAGCCTGCCATGCCCGCCTACCGCATCGCCCCCTCCATCCTGTCGGCCGACTTCGCCCGCTTGGGTGAAGAAGTGCGCACCGTCATCGCCGCCGGCGCCGACTGGATCCACTTCGACGTCATGGACAACCACTACGTGCCCAACCTGACGATCGGGCCCGCGGTGGCACAAGCGCTCAAGCCGCACTGCGTGGCGCCCGACGGCCGCCGTATCCCGCTGGACGTGCACCTGATGGTGCAGCCGGTGGATGCGCTGGCGCAGATGTTTGCCGATGCAGGGGCCGACCTCATCAGCTTTCACCCCGACGCCAGCACCCACGTGCACCGCAGCATCCAGGCCATCCGCGCGCGCGGCTGTCAGGTGGGTCTGGTCTTCAACCCCGCCGCGCCACTGGATGTGCTCGACTGGGTCATCGACGACATCGACCTCATCCTCATCATGAGCGTCAACCCGGGCTTTGGCGGTCAGAGCTTCATCGACAGTGCGCTGCGCAAGGTCGAACAGGCGCGCCGGCGCATCGACGCCTGCGGCAAGGACATCCGGCTGGAGGTGGACGGCGGCATCAAGGCCGACAACATCCGCCGCGTGGCCGACGCCGGAGCCGACACCTTCGTGGCGGGCAGCGCGATTTTTGGTCAGCCCGACTACCGCGCGGTGATCGAGCGCATGCGTGCGGCGCTTTCGGCCTGATCCGCCCGCGGCCTGCGCCTCGCCTGGACCCTCAACCCACGCGACCGCGTTGGGGTTTTCGATGACTCGCCGGCGTGCTTTTTTGGCCGATACTCAACCCATGCGCATCGACCCCTTTCAACCAGCCGTCGCGTTGTTGCAACGGCTGCCGATGACCCTGAAGATGCTCGGGATGGCGGGTGTGGTGGCGATTCCCCTGCTGGTCGTCGCCTGGCTGCTGTCGGCAGACGCCTGGCAACAGGCCCAGCGGGCCGCGCAGGCGGCGCAAGGGGCGGACCGGGTGCACGCCCTGCAACGTCTGTCCCGACAACTGCAGGAGTGGCGTGACACCGCACAGCCGATCGCCGGCGTGCCCGACGTCGCCGCTCGGCACGAGGCGGCGCAACGCGCGGTGGTCGAGGCGCTGCAGGCACTCGACGCGCCGATGCGGCAAGACAGTGCCGGCCTTGGCGGTGCATGGGCACCCGTGTTCGAGAGCGTGCAACAGCTCATGCAAGACGGCAAGCTGGCGCCGTCGGCTCGCCACGCGCAGGCCACGGCGGCACTGGAGCGCCTGCAGCGGCTGTCCAACGCCGTCGCCGAAGGCTCGGGCCTGAGCCTGGATACCGACCCGCTGGTCGTGCACCAAGTCGCGCTGGCCACCGACCTGCTGCCCGTGGCGCGCGAGACGGTGAGTTTCCTGCGCGGGCGCGCCAGCGTGCAGTTGGCCGACCCGAATGCGATGACCGATTCGGTCATCATCTCCGACATCGTGCGGCTGGCGGGCGAGGCCGCCCGCGTGCAGGCCCTGCTGCCCGCCATGCAAGAGCGCCTGGACAGCCTGCAGCGGCGCGGGATGGCGGCGCCCACGGAATGGGCCGCGTTTCGCAGCGAGACCGACGAGTGGCTGCGCGCGGTGGACGCCCACCTGCGCACCGCGGCCATGACCATCGATGCACCCGCGTTTTTTCGATTGTCCGAGCGGGCAATCGCAGCGCAGATCGCGCTGGAAGACACCTTGCTGACGCAGGCCGAGGCACGGCTGACCGATCGGGCACGAGCGCTGCAACGGCGGCTGACATGGGTGGTGGCCGGATGCGCGGTCGTGCTGTTGGTGCTGGGCTACGGCATAGTGGCGTTTTACCGCGCCACCGTCGGGGGGCTTCAGCACCTGAATCAGGCCATCGACCGGGCGACCGAAGGCGACCTCACGGGCGACGCGGTGCTGCCGGGCAGCGACGAGATGGCCGACATGAGCCAACGTCTGCGCAACATGCTGGCGCATTTGTCGGAATTGGTGGCCGACGTGCGCAGCGCAGCGGCGGTGCTGGGACACGTGGGGCTGCAACTCGTACAAGACAGCCAACAACTGGCCGACCGCACGCAGAGCCAGGCCGCGAGCCTAGAGCAAGCTACGGCCAACGTGCGCCAGGTGGCCGAAACGGTGAGCAGCAATGCCGAATCGGCGCAGGAAGTGCGGCGGTTGACCGCGGAACTCAACGCCGAAACCGAGCGCGCCGGCGAGCTGATGCAGCACACGGTCGGCGGACTGGGTTCGTTGCAGGCCACCTCGCAGCGCATGACCGAAATCATCGGCACCATCGACGGTATCGCCTTCCAGACCAACATCCTGGCGCTCAACGCAGCGGTGGAAGCCGCGCGCGCCGGAGAGGCGGGACGCGGCTTTGCCGTCGTGGCCAGCGAAGTCCGTCGCTTGGCGCAACGCAGCCAAGAGGCTGCCAACGAAGTGCGCCAGCTCATCGCCGAGTCAGCCGAGCGCGTACAGGGCACGGTGACCGAGATTCGCACCGTCAGCGACGCGATGGGCAAGCTGGTGCAAGGCATTCGCGACATCGCAGCGCGCATCGGTACCATGGCCGATGCCAGCCGGCAGCAAAGCACCGCCCTGGCCGAAGTGGTGGCGGCGGTGGGTGACCTGGACAACGTGACCTACGAGAACTCGGCCATGGTCGAGCGCACGACGCACCGTGCCAACCGACTCATGGAGCGCACGCGCGATCTGGACGAAGCGGTGCACCACATGAAGCTGCGCCAGGGCACCGCTGACGAGGCGTACGAGTTGGTGCAAAAAGCCCTGGCCCACATCCAGGCAGTCGGCTACGATCAAGCGGCACGAGACATGCAAAACCGCGAAGGCCCCTTCGTCGATCGGGATCTGTATCTCTTCGTGCTCGACCGCGAGGGCACCTACCGCGTCATGGGGCTGGATCCGGCCAAGGTGGGCACGCGCGTGCACGACGCACCGGGCATCGATGCCGACGCCTTCATGGCCGACGTCTTGCACCGCGTCGAGCAAGGGGGCGGCTGGGTCGAATACAACATCATCAACCCGGTCACCGGACAAGTGCGGGCGAAATCGTCTTTCGTCGCGCCGCTGCCCAATGGCCTCATCATCGGCTGTGGCGCGTACCGTAGCGCCATGAAATCGACCGCCGAGCGCCAGCGCACGTCGCTGGGTGACTGACCCCGCGGGCAGTGGGCCGCCCGCGCGTGCGGCACAATGGCGGCTTCGTCCTTGGATCGCACCACTCCGTTGCCGTGGCCCCTGATCGCGCCCTACCCGACGCCAACCGCATGCTGCCTGATGAGCGCCGCGCCAGCCTGGCGCTGGCGGGCGTTTTTGCGCTGCGCATGCTCGGGCTGTTTTTGGTGCTGCCGGTCTTCGCGCTGGAAGCGGCCCGGCTGCCCGGGGGCGACGATCCGGCGCGCGTCGGGCTGGCCATGGGGGTGTACGGTTTGGCTCAGGCGTTGCTGCAAATCCCGCTGGGCATGGCGTCGGACCGTTACGGACGCAAGCGAGTCATCCTCATGGGATTGGCGTTGTTCGCCCTGGGCAGTGCGTGGGCGGCGTTGGCCACCAGAATCGAGACGCTGATCCTGGCGCGCGCACTGCAGGGCGCGGGCGCCATCTCGGCTGCCGTGACCGCGCTGCTGGCCGATTTGACGCGCGACACCGTGCGCACCAAGGCGATGGCGCTGGTGGGCGTGAGCATCGCCGCGGTGTTTGCGCTGTCGCTGGTCGTCGCGCCGCCGCTGGCGGCGGCCATCGGGCTGTCGGGCTTGTTCTGGGTGACGGGTGTGCTCGCGCTGCTCGGTATCTTGACCGTCGGACTCTTTCCCCACTTCTTTGTTTCGTTGATCGTGAGCGATGCTGCCGTTCCAATGGCGGAGACCTACGCGCGGATCACTTTTCTC
>NZ_CALIND010000020.1:0-20653 GCF_938045175.1 uncultured Tepidimonas sp. | reverse complement strand
TCTTAAAAACCCCCTCCAGACCGGTACATGATCGGGTGGCACCTTGGCAGGTACTGCAAGCGCCCGTGGCTTCGCGCAGGCCCGTGCTTGGTCCATTGAGGGCCCCCAGGGCGGTCGGCTTCCATATGGTTAGCCGGGGTGGTTCAGCGCTTCCCTAACGCTTGGGCAGCCGCCAACCCGTGCCCGCACCCTGTGTGGGCTTGCTTCATCCGCCCGAGGCGGGTGAGGCGTCACCGGTGTCCAGCCGGACGTCCTCGTAGATCGCCTCGATCGGCAAGCTCAAACCGACGCTGGCGAGTTCCACGAGCTCACCGGGCCCATAGGGATACAGCACCCAATGTCCCCCTGTATCGCGGCGAAAGACATCCACCGCGATGCGCTCGCCATCGATCAACGCATATTCTTGAAGGCTCGGCAGGCGGCGGTAGTGGGCAAATTTGCCGCCGCGATCGAACGCCGCTGTCGCCTTGGAGAGCACCTCGATGATCAACACCGGCTCACGCTTGAAGTTTGGCCGTGCGGCATCCGCCGCCGAGCAGGTGACGAACACATCTGGGTAGAAGAAGGCATCCGCCGCTTCGACGTGCAACTTCATGTCGGCGATGTAAGTGCGGCATGGACCGCCGCGCAGGTGCGCACGCAAGGCGGCAAAAACATTGCCGCTGACCGTCACGTGCGCATCCGACGCGCCGGCCATTGCGAACACCTCGCCGGCGATGTATTCGTGCTTCTCGGTCTGTGCCGCCTCCCAGGCAAGAAAATCCTCGGCGCTGAAAATGGGTTTTTCCACGGCGGTCATGACTCGACTCCCACGGCCTCGTTCGCACCCATTCTAGCGGCAAGGCCCGCCTGGGTTGTGGGGGCCGCGCGCGACTTCCTACAATCGGTGCATTCTCCCGCTGACGCCGTCCCGGCAAGCGGCAACTTTTCTCATTCCGTCAGAGGGCCTACCATGGTTCCCCATCTCGTCACCGCGCTGACCGGCCCCATCAACGAGCTGGAGCAGCGCATCCTCGAATCCACTCCGGTCATCGAGCGCTGGTTCCGCCTCGAGTGGATGGAGCACACGCCGCCCTTCTATACCTCGGTGGATATCCGCAACGCCGGCTTCAAGCTCGCGCCGGTGGACACCAACCTGTTTCCGGGCGGGTGGAACAACCTCACGCCCGAGATGGTGCCGCTGGCGGTGCAGGCCGCCATGGCGGCGATCGAGAAGATTTGCCCCGAGGCGAAAAACCTGCTGCTCATCCCCGAGAACCACACGCGCAACCTGTTCTATCTGATGAATGTGGCGCAGTTGCAGCGCATCTTCTACTCGGCCGGGCTCGATGTGCGGCTGGGCTCTCTCAACCCCGAGATCAAGGCCCCCGTGACCATCGATCTGCCCAATGGCGAGCAGGTCACGCTCGAGCCCTTGATCCGCGATGGGCGCCGCCTCGGACTCAAGCACTTCGATCCCTGCACCATCCTACTCAACAACGACCTGTCCGCAGGCGTGCCTGGCATCCTGGAGGACCTGCACGAGCAGTACCTGCTGCCCCCGCTGCACGCCGGCTGGCATGTGCGGCGCAAGAGCCATCACTTCCGGGCCTACGAGGAGGTGGCCAAGCGCTTTGGCAAACTGCTGGGCATGGATCCGTGGCTGATCAACCCCCTGTTTGCCCACTGCGGTCAGGTCAATTTCGCCGAGGGAACGGGCTTGGAGTGCCTGCTGGGCAACGTCGATGCGCTGTTGGCCAAGATCCGCCGCAAGTACAAGGAGTACGGTATTCAGGAGCGCCCGTTCGTTGTCATCAAAGCGGACAACGGTACCTACGGCATGGGCGTGATGATGGTGCGCGACGCGGCCGAGCTATCCAGTCTGAACCGCCGGACCAAGAACAAGATGAATGTCATCAAGGACGGTCAGCAGGTCAGCGACGTCATCATCCAGGAAGGCGTCATGACGCACGAGCGCATCAACGACGCTGTGGCCGAGCCCGTCGTCTACATGATGGACCGCTATGTGGTGGGGGGCTTTTATCGCGTACATGCCGAGCGCGGCGTGGACGAAAACCTCAATGCCCCCGGGGCGAGCTTCGTGCCGCTGGCGTTCGAGAAGAGTGCATTGCAGCCACAGCCCGGCAGACCGCCGGGGGCGAGCGTGCCCAACCGCTTCTACATGTACGGCGTCGTCGCCCGGCTGGCCATGCTGGCCGCCGCCTACGAGCTCGAAGCCACCGACCCCGAGGCCGAGCAGTATGACTGAGGCGCCAGCGAAGCCTTCCCTGCGGCGGGTGTTGGTGGTGGCCGACCCGCTGCACACCTTCGTTACCTACAAAGACAGCACGTACGCGATGATGCGCGAGTTGGCGCGCCGCGGTGTGGCGCTGGCCGCGTGCGAGCCGGCGCACCTGCACTGGCGCAGCGGCGAACCCGTCACCGCCTGGGTGCGTGAAGTGACGCTGACCGACGATCCGCACGCTTGGTTTGCGGTACGGCGCCAAGGGCGCGAGCCGCTGCACGCGTTCGACGCCGTGCTGATGCGCAAGGACCCCCCGTTCGATGCGGAGTACTTCTACGCCACCCACCTGCTGCAGCAGGCCGAGCGCGAGGGCGCGCGCGTCTTCAACCGGCCCGCCGCGCTGCGCGACCACCCGGAAAAGCTGGCCGTCATGGAGTTTGCCCCGTGGGCGCCGTCCACGCTGGTGACGCGCAGTGCCGAGGCCATCCGCGCTTTCCATGCCGAGCATCGCGACATCATCCTCAAGCCCCTCGATGGCATGGGAGGGCGTGGCATCTTTCGTGTCGGGCCGGATGGCATGAACCTGGGGGCGGTGGTCGAGACGCTGACGGCACACGGCCACACCACCATCATGGTGCAGCGCTACCTGCCGCAGATCGCGCACGGGGACAAGCGCATCTTGCTCATCGGTGGCGAGCCCGTGCCCTACTGCTTGGCGCGCATCCCGCAAGCCGGCGAGGTGCGCGGCAACCTGGCCGCCGGTGGCCGCGGTGAGGCGCGGCCGCTGAGCGACGCCGACTGGGCCATTGCCCGCGCCGTCGGCCCCACGCTGGCCGCGCGCGGTCTGCTGCTGGTGGGGCTGGACGTGATCGGGGAGTGGATCACGGAAATCAATGTCACCAGCCCGACGTGCTTTCAGGAAATCACCCAGCAGACGGGTTACGACGTCGCCGGACGCTTCGTCGATGCGCTGCAGGACGCGGTGGGCGCTGCGGCGCGGGCATGAGTCGCCACCAGTTGGCTCGCTGGGCATTCTGGGCATTGGCGACGGCGATCACGGTGCTGTCGCTGACGCCCGTGGAGCACTTGCCGCCGCAGGTGTTCGATTGGTGGGATAAAGCGCAGCACGCGCTGGGCTTTGCGCTATTGACCATCACCGCGCGGCTGGCGTACCCGGCTGCACCTGGAAACTCGCTGTGGGTTGGCCTGTTGCTGCAGGGGGCGGCCATCGAGCTGGCCCAAGCCGCCAGTGGCTGGCGCCACGGTGATGTCGCTGACTGGATCGCGGACGCCGTCGGCGTCGGAATCGGGTGGATCTTGCTGGCTGCCGCGCAGCGCCGCGCTCAGTGAACCGATAAGCGCGATGACTACGGCGTCGAGCCCCGCTCGGGCCGCAGAGCCCGCGCCAGCGGGCGTCGCAGCGCCTTCTACAATGCCGCCATGAACTTCACCGAGATGCTGCTGCGCGCCGAACGGGCGCATCGATCGCGCTTGTGCGTCGGGTTGGACCCGGACCCGACTCGGTTGCCTGGGCGCTGGGCGGGGCGCGTCGAGCATTTGTACGATTTTTGCGCGGCCATCGTCGATGCCACCGCCGATTTGGTGTGCGCCTACAAGCCGCAGATCGCCTACTTCGCCGCGCACGGGGCCGAGGATCAGCTCGAGCGTCTGATGGCCCACATCCGCGTCGTGGCGCCCGACGTGCCCATCATCCTGGACGCCAAACGGGGCGACATCGGCAGCACCGCCCAGCAGTACGCCAAGGAGGCCTTCGAGCGTTACGGGGCCGATGCCGTCACGCTGTCGCCGTTCATGGGGTTCGATTCGGTCGAGCCCTACTTGCAATACCCGGGCAAAGGCGTGTTTCTGCTGTGCCGCACCAGCAATCCCGGTGGCGACGATTTGCAGGCGCGCCGCTTGGCCGACGTGCCTGGGCAGCCGCTGTTGTATGAGCACATCGCGGCGCTGGCGCAGGGGCCGTGGAACCGCCACGGTCAGATGGGGTTGGTGGTGGGCGCCACCTACCCGCAAGAGATCGAGCGCGTGCGCGCCATCGCCCCCACGGTGCCGCTGCTCATCCCCGGCGTCGGCGCCCAGGGGGGCGACGCCGCCACCACCGTGCGCGCAGGCTGGCGCGGTGACGCTGCAGGCCACACCACCGGGCCAGTGATCGTCAATTCGTCGCGCGCTATCCTGTACGCCAGCACAGGCGACGACTTTGCCACGGCGGCGCGAGCCGAGGCCGAGCGCACGCGGGCGGCGCTGTGGGTGTGAGCGACGGAGAGTAGCGGCACTGTTTCCTCGACCCTCACCCCCGCACGAAGCGAACGCGCGTCCCTGCCAGTGCGATGACGTCGCCGTCGTTCAAGCGGGCGCCCTCGGGTCGCAGGGGCTGGTCGTTGAGGGTGACGGACTGGGCGCCAACGGTCTGGCGCAGCGTGTAGGTGGTGCCTTCGCGCACGATGCTGGCCACGGCCACGCCGGGCTTGCCGATGGTGGTGACGGGTTTGATCAGCACCAGCGTGCGTCCTTGCGCCGGGCCTTCGAGTACCTCCAGCCGGGCGGGTGTCGCCGTCACGGGGGGCGCGGATATGGTGGTCGGGGGGGAGGGAGCCGCGGGGGTGGCGGGCGGTGCGTCACCCTCGCCGGAAATCACCCGCAATTGGTAGCGGGCGATTTCCACGACGTCATCCGGCCCGACGTCGGCGGACACCACGGCGCGCCCATTGACGTAGGTGCCGTTCGTGCTGTTGAGGTCCAGCACCTGCACGCGGCCGTCGGGTTCCAGCACGAAGACGGCATGTTCGCCGCTGACGCCGAGGTGTTCGATCACGAGGTCGTTGTACGGGCGACGCCCAACTGTGGTGCGGATCTGGGTCAGCGGCACGCGTTGCAGTTCGCGCCCGTCCAGACTGATGGTGAGCATGGGCATGGTCTACGCTCCGGACTCGGCTCGAGGGGGGCAGTGGATCAGGGCGACGGTGATGTTGTCACGGCCGCCCGCGGCATTGGCGGCGGCGACCAACGCCCGGGCGGCGGCGTCCGAGGCGCCCGTGTGGCGCAGGATGCGGGCGATCTCGGCATCCGTCAACATGTCGGTCAGGCCGTCGGAGCACAGCAGGTAAGTGTCGCCCGCTTGCACCGCATGCTCGGCCAGGTCGATGTCCACCCACGGCGCCACGCCGATGGCGCGTGTGACCAGGTTGCGGTAGCCGGTCAGGCGCGCGCCGCTGGCCGGCAGTAGCCCGGCGTCCACGTGGTCCTGTACCAGGGTGTGGTCGCGTGTCAGTTGCGCGAGCAGCCCCTGTCGCAGCCGGTACAGGCGCGAGTCGCCGACATGCGCGACGATCAATTGGCCGTCGCGCCAGCCCGCCACCACGACCGTGGTGGCCATGCCGCGCAGCGCGGGGTGGGTGTGTGCTTCTTCGTAGACGCGCCGGTTGGCCTGGCGGATGGCCTGCAGCAGCGCGCGGTGTGGATCGTCGTGCCACAGTGCGGCGTGCTCGCGCAGCGACTGCACGACCGTCTCGCAGCACAGGCGACTGGCCACCTCGCCGGCGTTGTAGCCGCCCATGCCGTCGGCCAGCACGCCCACCCCCAGTGTGGTGTCGATGAGGACGGTATCTTCGTTGTTGGGGCGCAGGCGCCCCACGTCGGTGGCAGCGGCGAATTGGATGGACATGGGGCAGGGCGAGGTGGCACGCCCAGCCAGTGTAGCGCCGCCCGTGCGGTCAGAGCAGGCTCTTGAGCAGCTTGCCCATCTCAGACGGGTTGCGCGTGACCTTGAAGCCGCACTCTTCCATGATGGCGAGCTTGGCCTCGGCCGTGTCGGCCCCGCCCGAGATGAGTGCGCCCGCATGGCCCATGCGCTTGCCCGGCGGCGCGGTGACGCCAGCGATGAAGCCGACGACGGGTTTTTTCATGTGGTCCTTGCACCAGCGCGCGGCCTCGGCCTCGTCCGGCCCCCCGATTTCGCCGATCATGATCACGGCGTCGGTGTCGGGGTCGTCATTGAACATCTTCATGACGTCGATGTGCTTGAGACCGTTGATCGGGTCGCCACCGATGCCGACCGCCGAGCTCTGGCCCAGACCCAGCTCGGTCAGTTGCGCCACCGCTTCGTAGGTGAGCGTGCCCGAGCGCGAGACCACACCGACGCGCCCCTTGCGATGGATGTGGCCCGGCATGATGCCGATCTTGATCTCGTCGGGCGTGATCAGGCCCGGGCAGTTCGGGCCCAGCAGCAGGGTTTCCTTGCCGCCTTCGGCGACCTTGCGCTTCATCTTGTTGCGCACCATCAGCATGTCACGCACGGGGATGCCCTCGGTGATGCAGATCACCAGGTCCAAGTCGACCTCGACGGCTTCCCAGATGGCATCGGCTGCCCCCGCCGGCGGCACATAGATGACGCTGACCGTGGCGCCCGTGGCCTCCTTGGCCTCGCGCACGCTGGCATAGATGGGGATGTCGAAGATCTTCTCACCGGCCTTCTTCGGGTTGACGCCGGCCACGAAGCAGTTTTTGCCGTTGGCGTATTCCCGGCACTTTTCGGTGTGGAACTGGCCCGTCTTGCCGGTGATGCCCTGAGTGATGACCTTGGTGTCTTTGTTGATCAGGATGGACATGGTGTGCTTTCCTCTCGGCCACGGACGGCGTTAGCGACCGGCGACGGCGGCCACCACCTTCTGGGCAGCCTCGGCCATGGTGTCGGCGCTGATGATGGGCAGGCCAGAGTCGGCCAACATCTGTTTGCCCAGGTCTTCGTTGGTGCCTTTCATACGCACCACCAGCGGCACGTTCAAATTGACCGCGCGGCAGGCGGTGATGACGCCGGTGGCGATCACGTCGCAGCGCATGATGCCGCCGAAAATGTTGACCAAGATGGCCTTGACGTTCGGGTTTTTGAGCATGATCTTGAACGCCTCGGTCACCTTCTCGGCCGTGGCGCCGCCGCCGACGTCGAGGAAGTTGGCCGGCTCACCACCGAAGAGTTTGATGGTGTCCATGGTGGCCATGGCCAGACCCGCCCCGTTGACCAGGCAGCCGATGTTGCCATCCAGGCTGATGTAGGCGAGGTCGTATTTGCTCGCTTCGATTTCGGCCGGGTCTTCTTCGTCCAAATCGCGCAGGGCCACGATCTCGGGGTGGCGGAACAGCGCGTTGCTGTCGAAATTGAACTTGGCGTCCAGCGCGATCAGGTGGCCCTTGGAGTCGCGGTTGAGCGGGTTGATCTCGAGCAGAGAGGCGTCGGTCTCCATGTAACAGCGGTACAGATTCTGAAACAGTGTGACTGCTTCATCGACGGTGTGGCCGCTCATCCCGATGCCCTCGGCCAGCTCGCGCGCCTGGGCCTCGGTCAAGCCCACCAGCGGGTCAACGAAGATCTTGACGATCTTCTCTGGCGTGTGGGCGGCGACTTCCTCGATGTCCATGCCGCCTTCGCTGGAGGCGATGAAGGCCACTTTTTGCGTGGCGCGGTCGGTCACGACCGAGACGTAGAACTCTTTGCCGATGTCGGCACCTTCTTCGATGTACAGGCGCCGCACCTTCTGGCCCTGTGGGCCGGTCTGGTGGGTGACCAGTTGCATGCCCAGCATGCGGCCCGCGAGTTCACGTACCTCGTCGATGCTGCGCGCCAACTTGACGCCGCCGCCCTTGCCGCGGCCACCGGCGTGGATCTGCGCCTTGACGACCCAGACCGGGCCGCCGAGCTTTTGCGCGGCTTCCACCGCTTCTTGCACCGTGAAGGCCGGGATGCCGCGCGGCACCGGCACGCCGAACTGACGCAAGATTTCCTTGCCTTGGTACTCGTGGATCTTCATGTGGTTCCTGTCTGAAGTGGCGTCTGACGGGAGGTCCGCCGGGCGGCAGCTCGGGTGCGACGATTGCGTCGCCGAACGGCCGCCTGCACGAGTGCGCGGCGCCGCCCAAACGCAGCGCCGCAGCTGGCGGGCCAGCGCGGGACAGCGCGAACTGTATCATGCGGCCACTGCCGCTAGCTTGATCCAAGCTGACACCAAGTCATCCGTTTGCGGTGCAGCGTCAATCGGTAAAAACCCCTAAGGGTATTCTCATGAAGACGGTATTCATCGACGGCGAAGCCGGCACCACCGGGCTCCAAATCCGCCAGCGCCTGCAAGGCATGGCGGGGCTGACCCTTCTGTCCATCGACCCGGCGCGCCGCAAAGACCCGGCTGCCAAGCGTGAACTGCTCGCGCAGGCCGACCTGACCATCTTGTGCCTGCACGACGATGCCGCGCGGGAATCGGTGGCCATGATCGACGCGCTGCGCGCCGAGACCGGGCACGCGCCGCGCATCATCGATGCGTCCACCGCGCACCGCGTGGCGCCGGGTTGGGTGTACGGTTTCGCCGAGCTCGCACCGGGGCAGGCGCAGGCCATCCGCAGCGCCGAACGGGTGGCCAACCCAGGCTGCTACGCCACCGGGGCCATCGCCCTCATTCGGCCGCTCGTCGACGCCGGTCTCGTTCCGCCGGATCATCCGTTGTGCCTACCCAGCGTCAGCGGCTACACCGGCGGTGGGCGCGCAATGATCGAGGCGTATGAATCCGGCCAGGCGCCCGCGTTCGAGCTCTATGCACTGGGGCTCAACCACAAGCACCTGCCCGAGATCATGGCCTATACCGGCCTGCAACGGCGCCCGCTGTTCGTGCCGTCGGTGGGGAATTTTCCGCAGGGGATGCTGGTGCAGTTGCCGCTGCACCTGGACACCTTGCCGGGCCGGGTGCGCGCGCAGGACCTGCACGAGGCGCTCGCTGCGCACTATGCGGGCAGCGCTTGGGTGTCGGTGGAGCCGCCGACGGCCGATGGCAAGCTCGATGCGGTGGCGTTGGCGGGCAGCGACCGGCTGGAGCTGCGCGTCTACGGCAACGAAGATCATCGCCACGCGCTGCTGGTGGCGCGTCTGGACAACCTAGGAAAGGGCGCCAGTGGTGCCGCCGTGCAAAACCTGCGGCTGATGCTGGGGGTGTGACGGCGTTCAGGCCAGAACGTTGAGCCGTGTGCCCAAGGGCCCTTCAGTGGCCAAGGGCAGCTCGGCGCGCGGTGGCTGCGGGACGGCTTGGAGCATGGCCTGCGCCTGTTGCTGCTGCAGCTGCAGGGCCTTGCGCAGCGCCAAAATCTGCGCGGCATCCCCGGCCTCCACCCCTTGCGTGGCGACCTGGCCGATGAGTGTTGTCGAGCCGATGTTCATATCGATTTTTTAGCCCAAAACCGCCGTGAATTCCACACCGTTCGTCGGTCATTGGGGCGGGGTATTCGGCGTCAGCCAGCGTCGATGAGGTCATCTCCTTGTCGTCTCGCCGCACGGCTGGCGCACAGGGCGTCGATGAGGTCATCCAGCCATGCTTCGAACGGCTGGTCGGCGTGGTGCTGGGCGTAGATATGCCGCAGATAAGGCACCTCGCGCGCCCAGGCATGGATGCCCGCGATCGGCTGGCGCTGCCACTCGAGCAGTTTGAATTTGAGCAGTACTTTGAGCGCGTGTTGGCGGTGTTTGGCGGGGTGCGCCTGCCAATGGGCCAGACGCTGCCGCGCCGTGGCCAGCGCCGCGGCGACGGGTGCCGACGGGCGCGCGCCGTCATCGTGGGCGGGATCACCGAACGGGCTGCCGTGGCCGGGGATGACGACGCGCGGTGCCAAGCGCTCGATGTGGTCGAGCGTGGCGGCCACGGCGTCGAAGCCAGGCTCGCCGTCCAACTCGGGGAATACCACGCCAAAGCCGTGTTGCCACAGCGCGTCCCCGCTGATGAGGGTGCGCGTGGCGGGCTCGAACAGCATCACGGCATCCGGGTCGTGGCCGGGGGCGGCGTGGATCTCCCACGTCAGCGCGCCGAACACAAACGCCGAGCCGGGGGGCAACAAGCCGTCGAACGCAAAGCGCGGGCAGCGCTGCCCGGTGGCCCGGTAGCTCAGCCGCGCCTCGTCCCACGCGCGCACCGCATCGGCCGACCCGGGCGGGATGAGGGTACGCACGCCTGGGTGTTGCGTCTGGATGGCAGCGTTGCCGCCGCAGTGGTCGCTGTGCAGGTGGGTGTTGAGCAGCCAGCACAAGCGGCGCCCGTGCAGTACCCGCTGCAGCAGCGCCAGCGTCTGATCGACGTGGGTGGCGTAGCCCGAATCGATCAAGGCCGCCTCGGACGGCGTGAGCAGCAAGACATTGTTGGACGACAGCCAACCCCGCTCCCAGACGTGCACGCCAGCTGGCAGCAGGGCAGGCATGGGCGCGCTCCGACCTATGCCTTGCCGCGCAGCTCGCGCCGCAGGATTTTGCCGACGTTGCTCTTGGGCAGCTCGTCGCGGAACTCGATGTACTTGGGGCGTTTGTAGCCCGTGAGGTTGTCGTGGCAAAAGCGCATGACCTGTTCCTCGGTTAGCGTGGGGTCGCTGCGCACCACGTAGAGTTTGACCGCCTCCCCGGAATGCGGGTCGGGCACGCCGACGGCGGCGCATTCCAGCACGCCCGGGCAGGTGGACACGACGTTGTCGATCTCGGTCGGGTACACGTTGAAGCCCGAGACGATGATCATGTCCTTCTTGCGGTCCACGATGCGGATGTAGCCGCGTTCGTCCATGATGCCGATGTCGCCCGTGCGCATGTAGCCGTCTTCGGTGAAGACCTTGGCCGTCTCATCGGGTTTGTTGTAGTAGCCAACCATGACGTTGGGGCCACGGATGCAGATCTCGCCCGTGCTGCCCGGCGGCAGGTCGCGTCCGTCGTCGTCCTTGATGGCGATCTCGACGCTGGGCAGCGGCAAGCCAATCGTGCCCGTGAAATGGGTGTTGGTCACCGGGTTGTTGGTGCCAATCGCGCAGGTCTCGCTCATGCCCCAGCCTTCGATCATGGCGCAGCCGGTGACCTTTTGCCACTGGCGTGCCGTGCCCTCCGACGCGGCCATGCCGCCGGCTTGCGACAGCACCAGCGACGAAAAATCCAGCTGCCGAAAGCGTGCGTTGGCCAGCAGCCCGTTGAAGAGCGTGTTGACCGCCGGCAGCACGTGAAACGGTCGACTCTTGAGCACCTCGACGAACTTGGGGATGTCGCGCGGGTTGGGGATGAGGGTGGCGTGCGCGCCTTGCCGCATCACCAGCAGCATCAGCGTGAGCGCGAAGATGTGGTACAGCGGCAGCGCCATGATGTGGTTGGTGCGCCGCGGATCTCCCACTTTGTTGAGCGCTGGGGTAAACCAGGCCTCGGCCTGCAGGATGGCGGCAATGACGTTGCCGTGGGTGAGGACCGCGCCCTTGGACAGGCCGGTGGTGCCGCCGGTGTACTGCAGGAAGGCGATATCCTGGCGGCCAATGGTCGCGGGCTTGAGGGTCTGGGTCGAGCCTACCTCCAGCGCCCGACGAAACGGGACGATGGTGCGCGGCCCCGCGGGGCCTTGCAGTGGAAGCTTGAAGGCCGGCACCAGCTTGGCCACGTGCCGCACCAGAAACGTCATCCAGCGGCCATACCAAGGCCCCAGCAGGTCGCCAAAGCTGGCCACGACGACGTGGCGCACGGGGCTGTGGTCGATCACCTCCTCCAGCGTATGGGCAAAGTTTTCTAGGATGACGATGGCCTCGGCGCCCGAGTCCTTGAGCTGGTGCTCCAGCTCGCGTGCCGTGTAGAGGGGATTGACATTGACACAGGTGTAGCCCGCGCGTAACACGCCTGCCATGGTGACCAGAAACTGTGGCAGGTTGGGCAGCATGATGGCCACGCGCGCGCCCGGTGCCAGGCCGAGCGATTGCAGATACGCACCCAGGGCGGCGCTGTACCGGTCGAGCTGGCCGTAGGTCATCCAGCGATCCATGCAGACCGAAACGGGGTCCTGCGGGTGGCGCCGGAACGCCTGCTCCAGCAGCGCGGCCAGCGACTCGTACTGTGTGGGGTCGATGTCGGCGGGCACGCCGGGCGGGTAGCTCGATAGCCAGATTCGTTCCATAGCGGTCCATTGATCAGGGGGCTGACCATTGTGGCCGCCACGCAGCGTAGGGCGCCTCAGGGGTTGCCCTGACAAGCTGTCGCGCAAGGCACAGCCTGGGCCGGTTGAGACATGCCGAAAGTGTGGAATATTAGGGAAAACCCTGAAAAATCCGGCGCATCGGCGTATAGTCGAGGCCATCATGCCGACAACCGCCACGTCACCATCGCCGCTGAGCGCACCCGATCGCGGGCCGCGCGTGCCGGTGCGTGATCTGCCGCTGGCCACCGAGCCGCGGGCGCCGCGGGCGCACGCGCGCGCGCCGATCCGCATGCTCGACGCCTCGCACCGCGAGGCGATTCTGCGCCACCTGTTGGCCCTGGGCGAGCGCGACCGTTACCTGAGGTTCGGCTACGCGGCGCAGGATGACCAAATCCGCCGCTACGTGGATGGGTTGCGCTTCGGTTTGGACGAGGTCTTCGGTATTTTCAATTGGCGTCTGGAGCTGATTGCCATGGCGCACCTGGCCTACATGGTCACGCCGGGGCGCGGCAGCGACAGTGCCGAGTTCGGTGTGAGCGTGAGCGCGCATGCGCGCGGACGCGGCTACGGTCGGCTGCTGTTCGACCGCGCGGTGATGCACGCGCGCAACCATGGCGTGCAGTATTTGTACATTCACGCGTTGAGCGAGAACATCCCTATGCTGCGCATCGCTCGCGGGGCGGGAGCGACCGTCGTACAGCACGCAGGCGAGAGTGAATGCCACCTGGAGCTGCCTCCCGCCGATTTTGCGTCGCATGTCAGCGAGCTGATCGACGAAGAGGTGGCGCGCACCAACTACCTTGCCAAGGCGTTGCGCCGCTGGGGGGCTCGCGTGCTGCGCTGGCTGAACCCACGCAGCTGGAGCCGCCCGGGCCGCTGAGGGCCGGATGGCGGGGCACGCCAGGCGGGGTCTGCCAGGCGACGCTGTCCCATGCGATGGCCCTATTGTATGCTAGGGTCTGTCGCAACCACTGACCACCCCCGTGGCCGATCCCTCCTATTCTCCGCAGCCGATGCCGGGTACGCGGCACGAAGACAAACGCACCTTCTTGCAGCGCCTCGTGGAGTTTCTGCACCCCGGGCCCGACTCCAAGGACGAGCTCATCGAGGCGCTGGCCGACGCCGAAGACAACGACGTCATCGATGCCCAGTCGCGCGCGATGCTGGAAGGCGTGATCCGCATCGCCGACATGACCGCTGGGGACGTGATGGTGGCCGCCCCGCGCATGGACGTGCTCGACATCGACGCGCCGTACGCCGAGCTGCTCAACACCGTCATCGACACCGGTCACTCCCGCTTTCCGGTCTATGAGGGCGAGCGCGACAACATCATCGGCATCCTCATGGCCAAGGACCTGCTCAAGCTGCAGCGCGCGCCCGAGCTCAACGTGCGCACCCTGTTGCGTCCGGTGGTGTTCGTGCCCGAGAGCAAGGCGCTCAACGACCTGCTGCGAGAGTTTCGGGGCAACCGCAACCACCTGGCCGTCGTCATCGACGAGTTTGGCCGGGTCGCGGGTCTCATCACGATCGAAGACGTGCTGGAAGAAATCGTCGGCGAGATCGAGGACGAGTTCGACGTCCAAGAGGACGAGGGCGACATCTTTGCCCTGGCCGATGGCACGTGGCGCGTCAGCGGCGACACGCCGATCGAGCGCGTCAACGAGTGGTTCCAAGTGGCGCTCCCCGAGGACGAATTCGACACCATTGGCGGCTATGTCGCGCACGAAATGGGGCGGGTGCCGCGCCGCGGCGAGTCTGTCGAGCTCGCGGGGTTGGTGTTTCAGGTGCAGCATGCCCGGGCGGGTGCGGTGCGTTGGTTCAAGGTGACGCGCCCCACCCCCGAGGCGCCATGACGGCCGACCTGCGCGCGGGAAGGGCGCGGGAGAAAGGGGCCGCATGGGCGGTCTGGCTGCTACTGCTGCTGGCCGGGGCGTGGCATGCAGCCGCGCTGGCGTGGCCGTTTGCGGTCGCGCTTGAGCCCTGGCTGCGCCCGGGCGAGCCGGTGGCCGGTCTGCACGGCCTCAGCCTGGCCGTGTTGGTGGCGGCGCTGGTGCGTGCGCCATCGGCCGGGGCCGCTGCTGCGCGTGCTGGCGTGTACGCCACGGCATGGCTGGTGGCGACGTTTTGGTGGCTGTTCATTTCCCTGCACACGGTCGGCGGGGTGGCCGCGCCCTTGTCCGCCTTCGCGGTGGGGGCGTTAGCGGCCTTTCTGGCGCTGTACTATGCGCTCGCCGCCGCTCTGTGGTGGCACTGGCTGCGCCGCCTGGGTCGCGGGGCAGCGGTGTGGGTCTTCGCAGCCTGCTGGACGTTGGCCGAGGTGGCTCGCGGTGTGTTGTGGACCGGGTTTCCGTGGGGTGCGGGCGGGTACGCCCAGATCGACGCCCTGGGTTGGCTGGCGCCCTGGGTCGGGGTGTACGGGGTGGGGGCGGTGGCGGCGCTGCTGGCGGCGGCGGTCGTGCTGGCGCCCGGGGTGTGGCGCTGGGCGGCGCTGGGCGTGGCGCTGGGGCTGTGGCTGGTGCCGGCTGCGGGGCCGTGGCTGGCGGCGCGCTTGCCCGAGCACACGCAGTCGGCCGGCACACTGCCGGTGCGCCTGCTGCAGGGCGCGATCGCGCAGGACGTGAAGTTCGACGCCGAGGCCGGCATCCCGCTGGCGCTGCGCTGGTACGGGCAGCAGATCGTGCAGGCCAGTGCCGACCCGGCGCTGGCGGGCGGCCTGGTGGTGGCGCCGGAGACGGCCATTCCGCTGTTGCCGCAGGACATCGACCCCGATTACTGGCGCGCCCTGGGGGCTGCGGTGCGCACCGGCCACGCCGCCGTGTTGTTGGGCGTGCCGCTGGGTGGCTTTGCCGACGGCTACGCGAACTCGGTGGTGGGCTGGGTGCCGGGTGGTCCGGCACCCGAGCCGGGTGTCGATCCGTTCACCCACCACAGCCGCTACCGCTACGATAAACACCACTTGGTGCCCTTTGGCGAATTCGTGCCGCCTGGGTTTCGCTGGTTTACCGAGCTGATGTTCAACCCGGGCGGGTACTTCGAGCGCGGCCCGTTGGTACAGCCGCCGTTCGTGTGGGCGGGGCAGCGCATCGCGCCCAATATCTGCTACGAAGACCTGTTCGGTGAAGAGCTGGCGGCGGATTTTCGCGACCCGGTGCAGGCCCCCACGGTGCTGGTCAATGTCAGCAACATCGCGTGGTTTGGGGATACGGTGGCGATCGACCAGCACCGCCACATCTCGCGCATGCGCGCGCTGGAGCTGGGGCGGCCCATGGTGCGCGCCACCAACACCGGCTCGACCGCGGTGATCGACCACCGCGGCCGGGTGCAGGCGGAGCTGCCGCGCTGGCAGCGCGGGGTGCTCGACGCGACCGTGGAGGGACGCCGTGGCCTGACCCCGTACGCCGCGTGGGCCAGCCGCTGGGGCCACGCGCCGCTGGTGGCGGGGTGCCTGCTGGTGCTGGTGTGGGCGGCGTGGGCCGCGAGCCCGCGCCGCCGCAGCCGCGCGCCGTAGAATGTGGCGCTTATGCTGACCTTCCAACAGATCATTCTCAAGCTCCAGTCGTACTGGGACGCGCAGGGCTGCGCCCTGTTGCAGCCCTACGACATGGAGGTGGGCGCTGGCACCAGCCATACCGCGACCTTTTTGCGCGCGCTGGGCCCCGAGCCGTGGAAAGCCGCCTACGTGCAGCCTAGCCGCCGCCCCAAGGACGGCCGCTACGGTGATAACCCCAACCGCTTGCAGCACTACTACCAGTACCAGGTGGTGCTCAAGCCTGCACCCAGCAACATCCTCGATCTTTATCTGGGGAGCTTGCAGGCGCTGGGATTCGACCTGAAGAAGAACGACATCCGCTTCGTCGAGGACGACTGGGAAAACCCCACGCTGGGCGCCTGGGGTCTGGGCTGGGAGGTCTGGCTCAACGGCATGGAGGTCACGCAGTTCACCTACTTCCAGCAGGTGGGGGGAATCGACTGCCGTCCCATCACCGGCGAAATCACCTACGGGCTGGAGCGCCTGGCCATGTATCTGCAGGGCGTGGAAAACGTCTACGACCTGACCTATGCGCCAGGGCTGACCTATGGCGACGTGTTCCACCAAAACGAGGTGGAGCAGTCGGCCTACAACTTCGAACACGCCGACACCGACTTTTTGTTCACCGCCTTTGCCGCCCATGAGCGGCAGGCCCAATACCTGATGCAGCAGCAACTCGCCCTGCCGGCCTACGAGCAAGTGCTCAAGGCGGCCCACACCTTCAACCTGCTGGACGCGCGCGGTGCCATCAGCGTGACCGAGCGCGCCGGCTACATTGGCCGCATTCGCCACCTGGCGCGCAGCGTGGCGCAGAGCTACCTGGACAGCCGGGCGCGGCTGGGCTTTCCGATGGCGCCGCGCCCGTGGGCCGAGGAAGTGTTGGCGCGCTGGCGCGCCCCGCAGGAGGCCGCCGCATGAGTGCCGCCGTCGCTGCCCTGCTGGTGGAATTGTTCGTCGAGGAGCTGCCGCCCAAGGCGCTGCGCGCGCTGGGGGACGCCTTCGCGCACGGCGTGGCCGAGGGGCTGCGTCGCGAGGGGCTGCTGGAAGACGGCGCCACTGTCACCCCCTATGCCACGCCGCGGCGGCTGGCGGTGCACATCGCCGTGGTGCGCGCACAGGCGCCCGATCGCGCCGTGCAGCTCAAGCTCATGCCCGTCTCCGTGGGGCTGGACGCCAATGGCCAGCCGACGGCCGCGCTGCGCAAAAAATTGGCCGCCCTCGGCGCGGAGGCCAGCGACGACGCGGCGCTGCTGGCGCGCCTGCGCCGAGCCCAAGACGGCAAGGCCGAGGTGCTCTATTGGGACAGCGTGGTCACCGGCGCCACCCTGGCGGCGGGCTTGCAGGCGGCGCTGGAGGACGCCCTGCGCCGCTTGCCCATTCCCAAGGTCATGACCTACCAGTTGGCCGACGGCTGGCAAAGCGTGCACTTCGTGCGTCCGGCCCATGCGCTGGTGGCGCTGCACGGCGACGCGGTGGTACCCGTGCAAGTGCTGGGCTTGCAGGCGGGGCGCCAGACCCACGGGCACCGCTTCGAAGCGCGTATCGACCCCATCGACATTCCGCACGCCGACGCCTATGCCGACGTGCTACGGCGCGATGGCGCCGTGGTGGCCAGCTTTGGCGAGCGCCGCGCCGAGATCGAGCGCCAATTGCAGGCGGCGGCCGCGCGCGTTGGCGGCGGCTGCCAGCCGGTGGCCGACGACGCGCTGCTCGACGAGGTGACCGCGCTGGTCGAGCGCCCCAACGTGGTGCTGTGCCAGTTCGACGAGGCCTTCCTGGAGGTACCGCCCGAGTGCCTGATTCTGACGATGAAGGCCAACCAAAAGTATTTTCCGCTGCTCGACGCGCAGGGACGGCTGACGCACCGCTTCCTGGTGGTGAGCAACATCACGCCCGACGATGCAAGCGCCGTCATCACCGGTAACGAGCGCGTGGTGCGCCCGCGGCTGGCGGATGCGAAGTTTTTCTTTGACCAGGACCGCAAGCGCCCGCTGGCGGCGCGGGTGCCGGGCCTGGCCAAGGTGGTGTACCACCAACAGCTGGGCACCCAGGGCGAGCGCGTGCAGCGCCTACAGGTGCTGGCGCAAGCGATCGCCGCGCAGTGGGGCGACGACGCCCTCGCGCAGCGCGCCGGCCAAGCCGCGCAGCTGGCCAAGGCCGACTTGCTGACCGACATGGTGGGTGAATTCCCCGAGCTGCAAGGCATCATGGGGCGCTACTACGCCTTGCACGATGGCCTGGACTCCGCCGTGGCCGAGGCCATCGAAGACCACTACAAACCCCGCTTCGCGGGCGACGAGCTGCCGCGCAACCCCGTCGGGCTGTGCGTGGCGCTGGCCGACAAGCTCGAGACGCTGGTGGGGCTGTTCGGCATCGGAGCCTTGCCCAGTGGCGACAAAGACCCCTATGCCTTGCGCCGCCACGCGCTGGGGGTGGTGCGCATGCTCATCGAGCGCGAACTGCCGCTGGCGCTGCCCGCGTTGATCGATCTGGCGGTGCCCATCTTTGGTGATCGTATTCGCGATCCGCGGGCGGCGCTGCTCGACTTTATCTATGACCGCCTGGCCGTCAACCTGCGGGAGCAGGGCTACTCGGCGCAGGAGGTGGACGCGGTGCTGGCGCTGCGGCCGCCGTTGCTGCACGAAGTACCCCGGCGCCTGGCGGCGGTGCGCGCCTTTGCTGCCTTGCCCGAGGCGGCGGCGCTGGCTGCAGCCAACAAGCGCGTGACCAATATCCTGCGCAAGGTGCAGGGGCCGGTGCCCCCGGTGGTCGACCCCGCCCGCCTGCAAGAGCCCGCCGAGCAGGCGCTGCATCAGGCACTGCTCGCGGTGCAGCCGCTGGCCGACGCGGCCTACGAGGCGGGGGACTACACCGCCAGCCTGCAGCGGCTGGCGGCGCTCAAGGCGCCGGTGGACGCGTTTTTCGAGAGCGTGATGGTCAACGCCGACGACCCTGACCTGCGCGCCAACCGCCTGGGGTTGCTCGCGCGGCTGCACCAGGCCATGAATCGCGTGGCCGACCTGTCGCGACTCGCTGCTTGATCGCGCCGTCTCCCCATGCCTGCCCGCGACCTCAAACTCGTCGTCATCGACCGCGATGGCACCCTGAACCGAGACCCCGAGGACTACCTTCACGGCCCCGACGACTGGGAGCCGCTGCCCGGGGCGCTGGAGGCCGTGGCGCGCCTGAACGAAGCGGGCTGGCGGGTGGTCATCGCGTCCAACCAGTCGGGTCTGGGGCGGGGACTGTTCGACGTGGCCACGCTCAACGCGGTGCACGCGCGCATGCACAAGGCGCTGGCGCAGGCGGGCGCGCGCGTGGACGCGGTGTTTTTCTGCCCCCATGCCCCTGAGGAGGCGTGCGAGTGTCGCAAACCGTTGCCGGGTCTGTTTTTGCAAATCGCGCAACGCTATGGGGTGCCGCCGACGCAGTTGGTCGCGGTTGGTGATTCGGTGCGTGATGCCTGCGCGGGTGTGGCGGCGGGATGCGACACGCACCTCGTGCTCACCGGTCAGTCGGCTGCGCACCGCGATGGCACCCGCCCGCCCGGGTTGCCCGAGGGGGTCACCGTCCACGACGATTTACTGGCGTTTGCCGATGCGTTGATCGCGCGCGAGACTTCGGTGCGTCCGTCTGGAGGCCGTGCATGAACGCGCTGCGCTCGTGGCTGCACTTGCTGTTCATGGGGGTGACGGTGGTGCCGTGGGCGACGGCCGCGGTGCTCATGGCGCCGCTGGTGTCGTCGGATCGGCTGTATTGGTTTTGCATCCGCTGGGTGCGCCTGCAGATCTGGGCGGCGCGCTGGATGCTGGGCATCCGCAACGAAGTCATCGGCTGGGAGAACCTGCCCGTCGGCCAGCATGCGCCGGCCATCCTGTTGCCCAAGCATCAATCCACCTGGGAGACGTTTTGCCTGCCGGCGATGATGCCCCATCCGCTGGCGTTCGTCTTCAAACGCGAGTTGCTCTACATCCCTTTCTTTGGCTGGGCGCTGGGTCGGCTGGACATGATCCACATCGACCGCGCCAAGCGTGCCCAGGCGTTTCAGCGCGTGGTGGAGCAAGGGCGGCGGCTGCTGGCGCGCGGGATTTGGGTCATCATGTTTCCCGAAGGCACGCGCGTGGCGCGCGGGGCGCGCGGGCAGTACAAGACGGGGGGCGCGCGGCTGGCGGTGCAGACCGGTGTGCCGGTCATCCCGATCGCGGTGACGTCGGGCCGCTGCTGGCCGGCGCGCGCCATCGTCAAGCGCCCAGGCACGGTGGTGTTTTCGATCGGCCGGCCGATGGCGAGCGTCGGGCGCGATCCGGACGACCTCATGCGCGAGGTGGAGGCGTGGATCGAGGCCGAGATGCGTCGGCTCGACCCCGACGCCTATCGTGAGGAGCCGCGTGCCACCGCCGCCGCTTGAGCCGATGGCAGTGCCGGTACCGAAGGCGGCGGACCGTCCCACCGCCGAGGGCACGCACTGGCGGCATCCGCAGGCCAACCGAATGATCGAGTTGCAGGGCGTGACGGTCGCGTACGAATGTCGGCGCAGCGCGCGGCGCACCATTGGGCTGTACGTCGGCCCCCAGGGCTTGAGCGTGCGCGCCCCGCGCTGGGCCGATTGGTCGCAGGTGGAGGGTTTTCTGCGCCACAAGGCGGACTGGGTGTTGGCCCAGCTACAGCGGCAAGCGGCTGCTCCGCGGCCCGTGTGGCCCGAGCCGTCACCGGCGCTGCGCGAGCAGGCTCGGCGACTGTTTCAGCAACGCGTGGCGCTTTTCGCGCCGCGGCTCGGCGTGCAACCCACCACCTTGCGCGTGTCGTCGGCGCGCACACGCTGGGGCAGCGCCAGCACGCGCGGTACCGTGTCGCTGAACTGGCGGTTGGTGTGTCTGCCGCTGGGGCTGGTGGATTATGTCGTCGTGCACGAGCTGGCGCACCTGCGCG
>NZ_CALIND010000019.1:0-8449 GCF_938045175.1 uncultured Tepidimonas sp. | reverse complement strand
AGAGGTCGAGGCGGGCACGCCCATCGTCTGGGACATTCTGGAAGATGTCATCAAAGAGCACCCGGTGCTGCTCAACCGCGCGCCGACGTTGCACCGCTTGGGCATCCAGGCGTTCGAGCCGGTGCTGATCGAAGGCAAGGCGATCCAGCTGCACCCGCTGGTGTGCGCGGCGTTCAACGCGGACTTCGACGGCGACCAGATGGCGGTGCACGTGCCGCTGTCGCTGGAAGCGCAGATGGAAGCGCGCGTGCTGATGCTGTCGTCCAACAACGTGCTCTTCCCTGCCAACGGCGAGCCCTCCATCGTGCCGTCGCAGGACGTGGTGCTGGGGCTGTACTACGCCACGCGCGAGCGCATCAACGGCAAGGGTGAGGGCATGGTCTTTGCCGACGTGGCCGAGGTGCAGCGCGCGTTGGACGCCGGTGTGGTGGAGCTGACCAGCCGGGTCAGCGTGCGCCTGACCGAGTGGCTCAAAAACAAGGAAACCGGCGAACTGGAGCCGGTGACCAAGCTGCGCGACACGACGGTGGGTCGTGCGCTGCTGTCGCAAATCCTGCCCAAGGGGTTGCCGTTCGAGCTCATCGACAAGCCGCTCAAGAAAAAAGAGATCTCCAAGCTCATCAATGCCTCGTTCCGCAAGTGCGGCCTGAAAGAGACGGTGGTGTTTGCCGACAAGCTGCTCCAAAACGGCTTCCGGCTGGCGACGCAAGCCGGCATCTCGATTTGCATCGATGACATGTTGGTGCCGGCCGAGAAGCAAGCCATCATCGAGCGGGCCGAGGCCGAGGTCAAGGAGATCGCGCAGCAGTACGCCTCGGGCTTGGTGACGGCAGGCGAGCGCTACAACAAGGTGGTCGATATCTGGGGCAAGGCCGGCGACGAGATCTCCAAGGTGATGATGGAGCACCTCAAGAAGGAGAAGGTCGTCGACCGCCACGGCAACGTGGTCGAGCAAGAGTCGTTCAACTCGATCTATATGATGGCCGACTCGGGCGCACGGGGTTCGGCGGCGCAGATTCGCCAGCTCGCCGGCATGCGTGGCCTCATGGCCAAGCCCGATGGCAGCATCATCGAGACGCCCATCACGGCCAACTTCCGCGAGGGGTTGAACGTGTTGCAGTACTTCATCTCGACGCACGGCGCGCGTAAAGGTCTGGCCGACACGGCGCTCAAGACTGCCAACTCGGGCTACCTCACGCGCCGTCTGGTGGACGTGACGCAGGACCTGGTGGTGACCGAGGAGGACTGCGGCACTACCAACGGCACGCTCATGCGCGCCATCGTCGAGGGTGGCGAGGTCATCGAGAGCCTGCGCGAGCGCATCTTGGGCCGCACCACGGCCGAAGACATCGTCGACCCCGAGACGCAGCGCGTGCTGGTGGCGGCGGGCCAGATGCTGGACGAGGACGCGGTGGACCTGATCGAGCAGGCTGGCATCGACGAGGTACGCGTGCGCACCGTGCTGACCTGTGACACGCGCTACGGCGTGTGCGCCAAGTGCTACGGGCGCGACCTGGGCCGCGGCGGTTTGGTCAACGTGGGTGAGGCCATCGGCGTCATCGCGGCGCAGTCGATCGGTGAGCCGGGTACGCAGTTGACCATGCGCACCTTCCACATCGGGGGCGCGGCGTCGCGCGCGGCGGTGGCCTCCAGCGTGGAAGCCAAGTCCAACGGTGTGGTCGGCTTCAACCCGACCATGCGCTACGTCACCAACGCCAAGGGCGAGCAGGTGGTGATCGCGCGCTCGGGCGAAATCATCATCCACGACGACAACGGCCGCGAGCGCGAGCGCCACAAAGTGCCGTATGGCGCGACGCTGGCCGTCAAGGCCGACCAGCGCATCACGGCCGGCACCATCCTAGCCAACTGGGATCCGCTGACGCGCCCCATCATCACCGAATTCGCCGGTGTGGTGAAGTTCGAAAACGTCGAAGAAGGCCTGACCGTGGCCAAGCAGGTCGATGAGGTCACCGGCCTGTCGACGCTGGTGGTCATCGACCCGAAGCGGCGCGGGGCCACCAAGGTCGTGCGGCCGCAGGTCAAGCTCATCGACGCCGAGGGTAAGGAGGTCAAGATCCCGGGCACCGACCACGCGGTGACGGTGACCTTCCCCGTGGGCGCGCTGATCCAGGTGCGCGACGGCCAGACCATCCACCCTGGCGAGGTGCTGGCGCGCATCCCGGTCGAAGGGCAAAAGACGCGCGACATCACCGGCGGTCTGCCGCGCGTGGCCGAGCTGTTCGAAGCCCGCAGCCCGAAGGACAAGGGCATCCTGGCCGAGATCACGGGTACCGTCTCGTTCGGCAAGGAGACCAAAGGCAAGGTGCGCCTGCAAATCACCGATCCCGACGGCAAGGTCTGGGAAGAACTCGTGCCCAAGGAAAAGAGCATCCTGGTGCACGAGGGCCAAGTGGTCAACAAGGGCGAACTCATCGTCGACGGCCCAGCCGATCCGCAGGACATCCTGCGCCTGCTGGGCATCGAGGAGCTGTCGCGCTACATCGTCGATGAGGTGCAGGACGTCTACCGCCTGCAGGGGGTGAAGATCAACGACAAGCACATCGAAGTGATCGTGCGCCAGATGTTGCGCCGCGTCGAGGTGGACAACCCCGGCGACAGCCACTACATCTCGGGCGAGCAGGTCGAGCGCTCCGAGATCCTCAACACCAACGACGCCTTGCGTGCGCAGGGCAAAACGCCGGCGACCTACCGCAACCTGCTGCTGGGCATCACCAAGGCGTCGCTGTCGACGGATTCGTTCATTTCCGCGGCTTCGTTCCAGGAAACCACGCGCGTGCTGACCGAGGCCGCGATCATGGGCAAGAAGGACGAGCTGCGCGGCTTGAAGGAAAACGTCATCGTGGGTCGTCTGATCCCGGCTGGCACCGGCATGGCCTTCCACGAGGCGCGTCGCGCCAAGGAGCGCATGGACGAGGAAGAGCGCCGCGCCATCGCCGAGGCGGACGCGCTGTCCGCGTCGCCGCTGGATGCGGATGCCGCCACCGAGTAAGGCTGGGCGGGCCGTGCGGTCGGCCCAGTCAGTGGTGCCGACATCGGTCCCTTTGTCGGCCCAGTTGGCCGTGGTGGCGCGCGCGATCGCCGCGGTGCGGCAGGGGCGCTCGCTCGCGGCCGTTTTGCCTCAGGTGCCTGCACCCCTGCGGCCAGGGGTGCAGGCGCTGGTGTTTGGGGCGTTGCGCCGCGGGGGCGAAACACAGGTGCTGCTGGGCTTGCTGGCCAAGCGGGCGCCACCCGCGCCGGTGGCTGGGTTGTTGGAGGCGGCGCTGGCCCTGCTTGTCGATGGGACAGGGTACGCCCCGCACACGGTGGTCGATCAAGCCGTGCGCGCCCTGACGCCGCTGCGCCAGCCGGCGTTGGCGGGCTTCGTCAACGCTTGCCTGCGTCGCTTCTTGCGCGAGCGTGAGGCGTTGCTCGCGCAAGCCCGTGCCACCCCGCTGGGTCGATGGAATCACCCCCCATGGTGGGTCGAGCGGCTGCAGCGGGACCACCCGCAGCGCTGGCGCGCCATCTTGGAGGCGGACGATCAGCCCGCGCCGATGGTGCTGCGTGTCAACCGGCGGCACGGCAGCCGCGACGCCTACCTCGCCCAGCTGGCGGCCCTGGACTGGGCGGCCGAGCCGATAGGCGAGGACGGCTTGGTTTTGGCCGAAGCCGTGCCGGTGGAGCGGCTACCCGGTTGGGCCGAAGGTGCCGTGTCGGTGCAGGACGGGGCCGCGCAGCTCGCCGCCCCACTGCTGTTGGGGGCGGGGTTGCCCGCGGGGGCGCGGGTCCTGGACGCTTGCGCTGCCCCCGGCGGCAAGAGCGCGCACCTGCTGGAGCGGGCCGACATCGAGCTGTGGGCGCTGGATGCCGATGCGGCGCGCATCGAGCGCGTCCGCGAAACGCTCGAACGGCTGCGCTTGCCCGCGGCAGGCTCGACCGTGACGGTGCGCGCGGCCGACGCGGGCAGCGTCGCCGACTGGTGGGATGGGCGGCCGTTCGATGCGATTTTGTTGGATGCGCCGTGCAGTGCCTCGGGCATCGTGCGCCGCCACCCGGATGTGCGCTGGCTGCGCCAGCCCGACGACGTCGATCGGCTCGCGGCGCAGCAGCGCCGGTTGCTGGACGCGCTGTGGCCGCTCTTGGCGCGTGGCGGGCGGCTGTTGTATGCCACCTGTTCGGTCTTTCGGGCCGAGGGCGCGGACGTGGCGGCCGACTTTGCCGCGCGCCATGCCGATGCGCGTGCACTGCCCGCACCTGGGCATCTCTTGCCGGGCGGCGTGGTGGCCGATGCGGCCGATGCAACGCCGGGCTTCGTGTTCGGCCCTGCCATGGGCGACAATGCGCGCCGTGGCATGGACGGATTTTTCTACGCCTTGTGGGCCAAAGCCTGAGCCGCGTGGCGCACAAGCGCCCGCGCTGTACCGCCGCGCACTGCTGCGCGCAGCCGGGGGGCTGGTCGTGGCCAGTCTGGCGGCCTTGCCTGTCGTGGCGACATCGGCCCAGCGCGACGGCGCAGTCTGGCAGCTCGAGCGCGGGGCCGATGGGCTGTATCTGGACGCGCGCATCCCGCTGGAATTGCCCATCACCTTGCTCGATGCGCTGCATCGCGGGGTGCCGCTGCACTTCGTCTGGCGCGCCGAGCTGCGCCGTCCACGCTGGTACTGGACCGACCGCCACCTGGCGCGGGCGGTGCGCACGGTCCGCCTGGTCTTTCAGCCGCTGACCCAGCGCTGGCGCCTGAGCGTGCAAGAGAGTGACGCACCCGAAGGGGACACCGCCGCTCTCACGGCGCTGCACCGCAACCTGGACAGCCTGGACGAGGCGCTAGCGCTCGTGCGCCGCGTGCAGCGCTGGCGTGTCGCACCGTCCGAAGGGCTCAAAGGCGACGAACGGTTGGAGGTGGAATTTCGCCTCGATGTCCGCCAACTGCCGCGGCCCTTGCAGATCCTGCCCGGCGGGTCTGTCGAAGCACCCGTCTGGCGCACCGTGCTGGCCGTGCCGGCACCGGGTGACGTCGAATCTGCCGAGACGTCGGAGGCGCGCCCATGAGCGAGGCGCGCCAGCGCGACCTCCAGCGCGCGCGCCATCTGCGCTGGTTTTTGGCGCTGGCGCTGGTATTTATCCTGGGCGTGGGCCTGGTGTTGTTTTACCTGCTGACGCTGGCCACCGACCACCGCGCCGTCCAGCCCCAAACGTACACGCATTTGCTGGTGCTCAACCTGGGGGTGGCCGCCGTGTTGGCGGGCGTGCTCGTCTGGCTGGCACTGCGCCTGCTGATACGCTTGCGCCGACGGCGCTTTGGCAGCGTGCTGCTGCTCAAACTCGCGGCCATCTTTGGCTTGGTCGGCGTGGTGCCGGGTGCACTGATCTACCTGGTGTCGTACCAGTTCGTCAACCGGGCCATCGAAACCTGGTTCGATGCCCGGGTAGAGACGGCCTTGCGCGCCGGTCTCGAACTCGGGCGCACCGCGCTCGATACCGTGAGTGCCGACTGGGCGGCCAAGACGCGCACGCTGGCGGGCGCAATCGCCAACAGCTCTGACGGCGCCGCTGGTGTGATGCTCGAGGGGTGGCGCGAGCAACTGGGCGCCACCGACGTGGTGCTGTGGAACACCCAAGGGCGCGCGGTGGCCAGCGCGGGTGCGTCGCGCTTTCGGCTGGCGCCGGAGCGCCCATCGTCGACGCTGATGCGCCGGGCCCGCGCCGAGCGGGTGGTCACCTGGATCGAGGGCCTGGAGGAGCTGGAGAGCCTGCGCGACCCGCGCGAGGTGTTGGGGTTGCCGGCCGAGGCACTGCCGCGCGTGCGTGTGTTGGCCTATGTGCCCACTGGCAGCCTCTCGTTCGGTGTGGAGTCTCGGTACCTGGACGTGACCGCACCCATGCCGGCGGCATTGGTGGCCAACGCGCTGGCGGTACAGGCGGCCAACCGCGAATATCAGGAACGCGCGCTGGTGCGCGACGGCCTGCGCAGCATGTACCTGGGCACACTCACGCTGGCGCTGTTTCTGTCGGTTTTTGGTGCCGTGTTGCTGGCCGTGCTGCTGGGTAACCAGCTCGTGCGGCCGCTGCTGCTGCTGGCCGAGGGGATGCGTGACGTCGCCCGCGGCGACTTGGGGCCCAAGGTGGCCTTGCCCGCTCGCGACGAACTCGCGGGCTTGACACGTACCTTTGCCCACATGACGCAGGAGCTGGCCGACGCGCGCCAGGCGGTGCAATCGTCCATGCAACAAGTCGATGCGGCGCGCGCCAGCCTGCAAACGCTGCTGGACAACCTCACGGCGGGGGTCATCGTCATGGCGCCCGACGGTCGGCTGCGCAGCGCCAACCCCGGTGCGGCGCGCATCCTGCGCGTACCACTGGACGACTACCTGGGCCTGCCGCTGGACGCTGTGCCAGGGCTGCAGCCTTTCGGTGCCTGGGTACGGACGCAGTTCGCCCGTTTCGTCGCCGACGGTGAACCGACAGGCGAGGGCGCGCATTGGCAGCAACCCTACGAGCTGCAGCCCGATACTGACACACCCGCTGGGGGCGCGGTTCGCACCTTGGTCGTGCGCGGCGCCTTGCTGCCCGGTGGCGACTACCTGCTCGTGCTCGACGACGTCAGCGACCTCATCTCGGCGCAGCGGGCCCAGGCGTGGGGCGAGGTCGCGCGGCGCCTGGCGCACGAAATCAAAAATCCCCTCACACCGATTCAGCTGTCGGCCGAGAGACTCGCCCTCAAGCTCGAACCCCGACTGCAGGGCACCGACTTGGCCATGCTGCACAAGTCGGTCAAGACGATCGTCGATCAAGTCGAGGCGATGAAGCGGCTGGTCAACGAATTCCGCGACTACGCTCGGCTGCCCGCGGCCCAGCTCGCCCCTGTGGACCTCAACGCCTTGTTGCAGGACATCGTCACCCTGTACGAGTCGTCTGCCGTGCCGGTGCGGCTGGATCTCGATCCTGACTGCCCGCCGGTGCTGGCCGATGCCCAACAGGTGCGACAGGTGGTGCACAACCTGGTGCAAAACGCGCAGGACGCGAGCGCCACGGCTGCCAGTCAGGGAGTGATCACGCTACGCACGCGGCGCTCCGGCAGCGGCACATGGGTGCGGCTGTCGGTCATCGACGACGGGCCAGGATTTGCACAGACGATCCTGCAGCGCGCCTTCGAGCCCTACGTCACCACCAAGGCCAAGGGCACGGGTCTGGGGTTGGCGGTGGTGAAAAAGATCATGGACGAGCACGGTGGCCGGGTCGAACTGGTCAACCGGCGCGAGGGCGACACTATCGTCGGCGCGCAAGTGTCGCTATCATTCAGGGTTGCAAATACGCAACACTGGCAACAGGGGGCTCCCATCCAGGGGTGAGTGCAGACGATGGCAAACATTCTGGTCGTCGACGACGAGCTGGGTATCCGTGAACTGCTGTCCGAGATCCTGAACGACGAGGGACACACCGTCGAGTTGGCCGAAAACGCTGCGCAGGCGCGACAGTTTCGCCAGCGTGCCTGCCCCGACCTGGTGTTGCTAGATATCTGGATGCCCGACACCGACGGCGTCACCTTGCTCAAGGAGTGGGCGGCGTCTGGGTTGTTGACGATGCCCGTCATCATGATGAGCGGCCATGCCACGATCGATACTGCGGTCGAGGCCACCCGCATCGGGGCCATGGCCTTCCTCGAGAAACCCATCACACTGCAAAAGCTGCTGCAGGCGGTCGACAAAGGGTTGACCCGCGGTGCCATGGGCGGGCCCGCGCGCTCACAACCGGGCAACGGGGGCATCTCGCCGGTGCCGCCGGCCAACGGTGCCCCGGTACGCGCTGCCTTGGCCGCCGGTGGCAGCCCGAGTGCGGTGGGTGACGGGGGGGTGCGGCTGGTCGATCGCCCTGCGGTTGCGGCCGACGAAGGGGACACCCTAAACGGGATGGTACCGAAGGCTTGTGGGGTGGCGGTTCCCGTGGCAGGACTGGGCTGGCAGACGCTGGACCTGGATGCCCCCCTACGCGAAGCACGCGACGCCTTCGAGAAGGCGTACTTCGAGTTCCATCTGGCCAAGGAAAACGGCTCCATGACCCGTGTGGCCGAAAAAAGCGGGCTGGAGCGCACGCACCTGTACCGCAAACTCAAACAGCTGGGCGTCGACCTGTCGCGTGCCAAACGTTGCGCAGCCTGAAGTCGCGTCCCTGCTTGTGTTACAATGAGCACTTAGACGGCCCGGTAGCTCAGTTGGTAGAGCAGCGGACTGAAAATCCGCGTGTCGGTGGTTCGATTCCGCCCCAGGCCACCACCATTCAGCGCCCAACCGTCTCCGGTTGGGCGTTTTCATGTGCGCCCGGCACGGGCGCACTCTTGTGGGTGAAAGTCCCACCGTAAGTTGATCACAGCGAACGAAGCGAAGCGCAACTGCATGAGGGCGACCGAGTGTGGGGAGGAAGCGTGGAGCGAAACTGCGAGCCGATGGACAAG
>NZ_CALIND010000018.1:0-3404 GCF_938045175.1 uncultured Tepidimonas sp. | reverse complement strand
GCCCAAGTGTGGGGCCAGGGATTTGCCCCGCCGCTCTTCAGCGAAGAGGTCGAGGTGCTCGGTCAGCGCATCGTGGGCGAGCGGCACTTGTCGCTGCGACTGCGCATCGGTAGTGACATGATCGACGGCATCTGGTTCGGCCGCACCGACCCCCTGCCGCGCCAGGCGCTGTTGGCGTACCGGATCGTCGCCGACGAGTGGCAGGGTCAGCGCCGCCTGCGCTGCGTCGTCGAGGGAGCGGCCGCTTGATCCTCGACGGCGTCCCGCTCGTGCACATCGACGACGACCTCGTGGTCGTGGACAAACCCGCCGGATTGCTGGCGGTGCCCGGCCGCGGCCCGGAGAAGGCCGATTGCGTGCTGCACCGGCTGCAGCGCCACCTGGGGCCGCTGGGCGTCGTGCATCGGCTCGACATGGACACTTCGGGCCTGATAGTGCTGGCGCGCACGGCAGCCGCGCAACGCACGCTGTCGATGGCCTTTGCCGCGCGCCGCGTGCACAAACGCTACGTGGCCGTCGTGGCCGGCATCCCCCTGCCACCGACCGCTCCCGACGGTTGGAGCGACATCCGCCTGCCCCTGATCGTGGACTGGCCGCGGCGCCCGCGCAGCAAGGTTTGTTTCCGCACCGGCAAACCCAGCCACACCCGCTGGTGCCTCTGCGGCACGGAACGCCACGGCCCCGCCTGGGCCGCGCGCGTTACGCTCGAGCCGATCACCGGCCGCTCGCACCAGCTTCGCCTGCACCTGGCGGCGCTCGGCCACCCCATTCTGGGCGACCCCCTGTACGCCCCACCTGCGCACGCGCGCGCCACGCCGCGCTTGCTGCTGCATGCCAGCGAACTCGCCCTACCCCACCCAGCCCACGGCCAGTGGATGGCATGGTGCAGCGCGTGTCCGTTTTGATCCCCTCCGCCCACGGGCAACGCCGTCACCACGCTGGCACCAGCCCGCCACACCGCTAGAGCGACGGATCGGCGACGCCGCTCCCCACGAGACCAAGACCGATCGCCTCGCGGAGGGCGCCCAGCGCCTGCTCGGCCGCTTTGCGCCCAGCGCCGATGGCCGGCGCCGCGCGGTGAAAATCCATCGCCGCGATGTCGGCCAGCATGGGGCGGATGACGACGTCGGCCGGCTCGCCCGCCAGGCGACTTTGGGTGATGCGCCACTGCACGATATTCATGCTGGTGACCATCACGTCCAACAACGAAGGCGCCTCGGGGCCTGTTTCGTCATCGCGGGCATCATCCGCCGAACGTCCGCGCAGTCGCCCCCACACCCCATCGAGCAGCCCGCGCGCGCGGCTGCGGCCGCGCCCCACCACCCGCTGGCGGCGGCGCATCAGGTCCCAGTTCAGGTCCACGGCGATGATGATCTCGGCGCCCATGGCGCGCGCCAGCGAGACCGGCACTGGGTTGACCAGGCCACCGTCCACCAGCAGTCGCCCCTGGGCGCGCGCTGGCGTGAATACCCCTGGGATGGCAATCGAGGCGCGCACCGCGTCGATCACCGGCCCTTGCTGCAACCACACCTCGCGCCCCGTGGCCAGGTCGGTTGCCACGCAGCCGAACGGTTTGGGCAAGGCCTCGATGCCGCCATCGACGAAACGCTCGCGAAAAAACGCGACCAGCTTGCCGCCCTCGATCAGTCCGCCGCCCAGCTTGAGGTCGATCAGGCCCACCACCTGCTGCCAGCCCAGCGAGCGCACCCAGGGCTCGAGGCGGTCCAACTCGCCCGCCGCGTACGCCGCTCCCACCAGCGCGCCAATGGAGGTGCCGCAGACGATGTCGGGCTCGATGCCCGCCTCCTGCAGCACGCGCAGCACGCCGATGTGCGCCCAGCCGCGGGCGGCGCCGCTGCCCAGCGCCAGCCCGACGCGGGGACGGGCGCTGGCGGCCCCGGGGGCACGCACACGCGGGGCTTGCGAGCCGTCGGCCGGCACGGCGGTCACAGCAGCGGCACGCCCGTTTTGCTCTGGATGAACTCGCGCGTCACCCCCGGCGCCAGTTCCACCAGCTTCAGCCCCTCGGGCGTGACGTCCATCACACCCAGATCGGTGATGATCCGATCCACCACGCCCTTGCCGGTCAGCGGCAGCGTGCACTCGGGCAGGATCTTCAAATCCTCGGTGCCGTCCTTCTTACGCGCCACGTGCTCCATGAGCACGATCACGCGCTTGACGCCGGCCACCAGGTCCATGGCGCCGCCCATGCCCTTGACCATCTTGCCGGGGATCATCCAGTTGGCCAGGTCGCCCTTGTGCGTGACCTGCATCGCACCCAGGATCGACAGGTTGATCTTGCCCCCGCGAATCATGGCAAAGCTCTGGTCCGAGCTGAAGATGGACGAGCCGGGGATGCACGTCACCGTCTGCTTGCCGGCGTTGATCAGGTCGGGGTCCACCTCGTCCTCGTAAGGGAAGGGGCCGATGCCCAGCATGCCGTTTTCACTTTGCAGCCAGACCTCGATGTGGTCGGGCACGTGGTTGGCCACCAGCGTCGGGATGCCGATGCCGAGGTTGACATAGAAGCCGTCTTGCAATTCTTGCGCCGCGCGAGCGGCCATCTGGTCTTGGGTCCAAGGCATGGTCGGGCTCCTCACACTTTGCGGTCGCGGGTGGTGCGCTTCTCGATGCGCTTCTCGGGCGTGGGGTTGTGCACGATGCGGTGCACATAAATGCCGGGCAGGTGCACGTCGTCCGGGTCGATGGCGCCAGTGGGCACGATGCGCTCGACCTCGACGATGCAGATTTTGCCCGCCGTCGCCACCGCCGGGTTGAAGTTGCGCGCCGTGCGGCGAAAGCGCAGGTTGCCCGCCAAATCGGCCACGTCCGCCTTGACGAGCGATACGTCCGGAAACAGCGCCTGCTCCATGATGTACGTCTCGCCGTTGAAGGTGCGGTGCTCCTTGCCCTCGGCGACGATGGTGCCCACCCCGGTCTTGGTGAAAAACGCCGGAATGCCCGCGCCACCGGCGCGCAGCTTCTCGGCCAGCGTGCCCTGTGGCGTGAACTCGAGTTCCAGCTCGCCCGCCAGATACTGCCGCTCGAACTCCTTGTTCTCGCCCACGTAGCTGGAGATCATCTTCTTGATCTGGCGCGTCTCCAGCAGCTTGCCCAGGCCGAAGCCATCGACGCCCGCGTTGTTGGAGATGACCGTCAGGTTCTTCACGCCGCTGTCGCGCAGCGCGTCGATGAGCGCCTCGGGGATGCCGCACAGGCCAAAGCCGCCGACCGCGATGAGCTGCCCATCGGCCACCACGCCCTCGAGGGCGGCAGCGGCGCTGGGGTAAACCTTGTTCATGCTCGCACGCTCCTGTCCATAAAGTGGATGAGAACCGTACGATACTACGTCATCGTGTACGTAGGATTGCCTACGGTCCAACCCCAAGCCGTGACCCCCCCCC
>NZ_CALIND010000017.1:0-9539 GCF_938045175.1 uncultured Tepidimonas sp. | reverse complement strand
ACGCTGTCCATCGCGGCGTTCGTCTTTCTCGGCGCCTTTTTCGTCACCGGGCTCATCGTCAGCCGCTGGGTCAAAGGAGTCTGAACCATGTTTCCCATGACCGAAACCGTCTGGTCCGCCCTGCTGGTCGGCGTGGCCTTTGGCTATATCCTGGAGAACGCCGGTTTTGGCAGCCCGTGCAAATTGACGGGGCAGTTCACGTTGCGCGACTGGTCCGTGCTCAAGGTGATGTTCACCGCCATCGTGGTCGCAGCCGCCGGACTGCAGGGGCTGGCCGCGCTCGGTGTGCTCGACATCGACGCCGTCTTCGTGCCGACGTCACTGATGGTGGCCTCGGCCGTGGGCGGCGTGCTGGTGGGGGCTGGCTTTGCCATCGGTGGCTACTGCCCCGGCACCTCGGTCGTGGGGGTGGCCTCGGGTCGGTTGGACGCCTTGGTTTTCTTCGTCGGCCTGATCGTGGGCACGTTTGCCTTCGCCGGCCTGTACGGGCCCACCATCGAGGCCCTCATGGCCATGGGCGAAGTCGAATCGGCCGACACGCTGCACGACGCGTGGGGCATCTCACCGTGGTGGATCATCGTGGCCATGGGCGCCGCCTTGGTCGGCGTGTACTACCTGGGCCGCTGGTTCGAAGCCCGCCACGGCGGCCCCATCTCGGTCGATGAAGCGGTCTGTGGCCAACCCAGCTGCACCCCGACGCAGGCCACCGATACCCCGCCAGGCGCGCGCTCGGCGCACGGCTGATCCCTTGACCGACACCATCACGGAGTGTGCTCGATGAAAACCAAAACGACGACCCTAGCCCAGACCCTGACCGCCTTGCTGGTCTCGACCAGCTTGGTTGCCCCCGCCGCGATGGCGCAGCCAGCGCCCAAAGCCGACGGCAAACCGGCCGCCAGCAGCGCCGGCAACCCCTGTGCACCGGGCAACCCCTGCGCGCCCGGCGAAAAGAAAAAGAAAAAGAAGCGCACCGAGGGGGACAACCCTTGCGCGCCGGCCAACCCGTGCGCGCCCAAGCGCTGACGCCACCCCTGCCCGCCCCTTGACAGTGCATGGACGCTGCTGCGTGGACCCCGTGGGCCGAAGTGGCGCTGCAAGTGCCGCTGGCCTACGCGCGCCGCGGCCAGACGCTGGCCCAGGCCGCGCTGGCCGGGGCCAAGCGCTTCGTGGAGCTGCGCCACTACCCGGCGCGCGATGTGGTGGACACCCGACACGCCACGCGCGCCTACTACCACGCCCACGACGGTGCCACGCGCTGGGGGCCGGACCAGCCGCCCGAGCACGGGCACTTTCATTTGTTCTGGGACGACCCGCAGCCCGGCACGCACGTGCACCTGGTGGCGCTGGCGCTGGATACGCGCGGCCAGCCGTTGCACTGGTTCACCACCAACCGTTGGGTAACGGCGGGGCGCTGGGAGCCAGCGGCAGCGTTGATCGATCGCCTGCCCACGTTCGCCCTGCACACGCGCGGGCGGCTGGCCCCGCTGGCACGCTGGCTGACGGCGATGGTGCATTTGTTTAGCGACGACTTGGCTGCCCTGCTGCAGGCGCGCGATGCCGCGCTCGCCCCCTACACGCGGCACCAGCGCCTAGAAGCGGTGCTAGAAGACCGCCGCATCGACATCCTCAGCCACTGCAGCGCATCGCTACCCGCGCGCCTGCAGCGGCTGGGCCTGACCTGACCCTATGCAAACCCACGTTCGAGGAGGACAACCCATGAAAACCCTGAAACGACTCGCGACCGCCGTCGGCGCCGGGCTGCTGGCCGCCAGCGCCTGGGCGCAAGGCATCCTGCCCGGCCCGGTAGTCAGCACCCAGTGGCTGGCCGACCATCTGGACAAGGTGCAGGTGGTCGAGATCCGCAACGACCCCAAGAGCTTCACCCGTGAGCCCGAGTTCGAAACCACCAAGGACGGCAAGAAGGTCCTGGACGAGTTTGGCGGCCACATTCCCGACTCGCGCCTGTTCCTGGCCAAAGAGCTGCGCACCGAACGTGACATCGCCGGCAACAAGGTCAAGTACCTGCTGCCCGAAAAAGCTGCGTTCGAGCGCGTGGCGCAAGCGGCGGGCATCCTGGCCGACAAGCCGATCGTGGTCGTGCCCGAAGGGCAGAAAATCGCCGACTTCAACGACGCCGCGCGCCTGATCATCCTGCTCAAGGCTTACGCCGACACGCCGGTGGCCATGCTCGACGGGGGCATGGTCGCTTGGCTGCTAGAAGGGCGTCCTTGGAGCAAAGGCGCACCCACGACCATGGCTGGTACCTGGAAGGCCAGCGCCGACCGCTTTGCCCGTTATGTGGCCGACTCGCCCGACGTCGCCGCTGCCATGGAAAAGAAAGACGTGCAGCTGCTCGACGCCCGCGCGCCGTCGATGTACCTGGGTCTGTTCAAGCGCGACTACGTGTATGGGTACGGGCATATCCCGGCGGCGCGCAACGTACCGCTGGAGACGCTGTTCGTCACGCGCGGCGGCGTCATCCGGCTGCTGACGCCCGAGATCTACCGCGCCGTCTTCCAGGCGCAGGGGATCGATCCGTCCAAGCCCGTCATCACCTACTGCAACAGCGGCAACGACTCGTCGCTGCCGTGGTTCGTGCTGTCGGAAGTGCTGGGCAACCCCCAAGCGCGCAACTACGACGGCTCGCTGCACCAGTGGACGCTGGAAAAGCGCGCCATGACGGCACCCGTGCCCGCCGCCATGTGAGCGCCCCTGGCCACCCACAGCCCAAGGCCGCCCGCGGGCGGCCTTTTTCTTGGCCACCCGCGTCACGCCACAACCGTCAGTGCGACAGGATCTTGTTGAGGAAGTCTTTGGTGCGCGGCTGACGCGCCTCGGGGTTGCCGAAAAACTCCTCCTTCGGGCAATCTTCCAAAATCTTGCCGCCCACGTCCATGAAGATGACGCGGTGGCTGACCTTGCGCGCAAACCCCATCTCGTGCGTCACGCACATCATGGTCATGCCCTCTTGCGCCAGGCTCACCATCACGTCCAGTACCTCTCCCACCATCTCCGGATCCAGCGCCGAGGTAGGCTCGTCGAACAGCATCACGATCGGGTCCATCGACAGCGCGCGCGCAATCGCCACGCGCTGCTGCTGACCGCCCGAGAGTTGGCCCGGATACTTGTCCTTGTGCGCGAGCAACCCGACGCGCTCCAGGTACTTCAAGCCGTGCTTTTTCGCGTCCTCCGGCGAGCGGCCGAGCACCTTGATTTGCGCCAGCGTCAGGTTTTCGGTCACCGTCAGGTGCGGAAACAGCTCGAAATGCTGAAACACCATCCCCACCTGCGCGCGCAGCTTGGGCAGGTTGGTTTTCGGGTCGTGCACCGGCTGTCCGTTGACCCAGATTTCGCCCTTCTGGATGGGCTCGAGCGCGTTGATGGTCTTGATGAGCGTGGACTTGCCCGAGCCCGACGGGCCACAGACCACCACCACTTCACCCTTGTGGATCGTGGTGGAGCAGTCGCTGAGCACCTGCACCGGGCCGTACCATTTGGAGACGTTTTTCAGTTCGATCATCGGTCGTTCCATGACGACGTCCTTTTTTACGACGAAAGGGGGCAACAGCGCCGTTTAGCGGATGATGGCGATGCGCGCATGCAACCGCTTGACCAGCGCCGACAGGCTGTAGCAGATCACGAAGTACGCGACCGCCGCCGCGAGATACGCCTCAATGGGGCGGCCGTAGTTCTTGCCCGCCACCTCGAAGCCCTTGAGCAAGTCATACGCCCCGATCGCATACACCAGCGACGTGTCCTGAAACAGGATGATGGTCTGCGTCAGGAATACCGGCAGCATGTTGCGAAACGCCTGCGGCAAGATGACGTAGCGCATGTTCTGCCCGTAGGTCAGCCCAAGCGCCTGGCCGGCATAAACCTGGCCACGCGGAATGGACTGGATACCGGCACGCACGATCTCACTGAAATACGCCGCCTCGAACGCGATGAAGGTGATCACCGCCGACCACTCCGCCCCCAGCGGGCGACCGATGACCAGCGGTACCAGCAGGAAGAACCACAGGATCACCATCACCAGCGGGATGCTGCGCATGCCGTTGACGTACACCGTAGCCGGCCACGCCAGCCACGGACGGCCCGACAGCCGCATCAGCGCCAGCACCGTGCCAAACGCGACCCCGCCCAGCGTGGCCACCACCGTCAGCATCACGCTGAACTGCAGCCCCTTGAGCACGAAGCCGCTGAGCACGTCCCAGTTGTAGAAGGACCAGTCGAGGTTGTCGAGCATCTCAGTGCCCCCCCGCGCCGCCGGCGGCGATCAAACCGGGCACGCGCACGCGGCGCTCGATAGCCGCCATCACCCGGTTGATGGTGAAGGCCGACACGATGTACAGCCCCGTGACCGCGAGGTAAATCTCGATGCCGCGCGCGGTCTCCTCCTGCGCCTGCATCGCAAACATGGTCAGCTCGGCCACGGACACCGCAAACGCCACCGACGAGTTCTTGAAGATGTTCATCGTCTCGCTGGTCAGTGGCGGGATGATGATGCGAAACGCCATGGGAAGCAGCACGTAGCGGTAGGCTTGCGCCTGCGTCAGCCCGAGCGCCAGCGCCGCGGCCCGCTGCCCGCGCGGCAGCGACTGGATGCCGGACTTGACCTGCTCGGCAATGCGCGCCGAGGTGAACAGTCCCAGGGCCACCACGACCAGGACGAAACCGGGCACCCCCTTGAGCGCCGGCACCAGCGCCGGGATCACGTGATACCACAAAAAAATCTGCACCAGCAGCGGAATGTTGCGAAACAGCTCCACCCACGCATTGCCCAGGCGCACCAGCCACGGCGCGCCCGGCAGCGTGCGCAGCGTGCCGATCAGGCTGCCCGTGACCAGCGCCAACACCAGCGCCAACACCGACACCGACACCGTCCAGCCCCAGGCCGACAGCATCCATTCCAGGTAGGTGATGTCACCCCCCTGCCCGAAACAGCGCGGCTGCAGCTCGCGCGTGAGGGTGTCTTCGCAGAAGACTTGCCAATCCCATTGCATGCGGAAGGCTCCCAAGAAACCAAACAAAAGACCCCGGGGCACCGTGGGGTGCCCGGGGTTGCGTGTGCACCGCCTTCGTCAGGCCGTCACTTGGCCTGGTAGGCCTCCATCGGTCGGTCGTTGGGGTTGGCAATCGCCGCCTTGAGGGCGTCGCTCATGGGCATGTTCATGCGCACGCCGTTGGGCGGGGTGGGCTGCATGAACCATTTGTCGTAGATCTTGGCCAGCTCGCCCGACTTCATCATGGCGATGATGGAGTCATCGACCGCCTTCTTGAAGGCCGGATCGTCCTTGCGGAACATGATGGCGATCGGCTCGACGCTGAGCACCTCACCCACGATCTTGAAGTCAGACGGGTTCTTGGAGCGCGCGATCAGCCCTGCGAGCAAGGAGCCATCCATCACGAAGGCGTCAGCACGGCCCGACTCCAGCAGCAAGAAACTGTCGGCGTGATCCTTGCCGTAGACCTCCTTGAAGTCCACGCCACCGGCGCGCTCGTGGCGGCGCAGCGTCTGCACCGACGTGGTGCCAGTGGTGGTGGCCACGTTCTTGCCGTTGAGGTCTTTGATCGAGTTGATGCCCGAGTTGGCCTTGACCGCGATGCGCACCTCCTCGATGAAGGTGGTCACGGCAAACGCCACGTCACGCTGGCGCGCCTGGTTGTTGGTCGTGGAGCCGCACTCGATGTCGACGGTGCCGTTTTGCACCAACGGAATGCGGTTTTGCGACGTGACCGGCTGGTATTTGATGTCGAGCTTGGCCAAGCCGAGCTGCTTTTGAATGTCGCCCAGCACGCGCTGGCAGATTTCGACGTGGTAGCCCGTGTACTTGCCATCGCCCAGCGTGTACGAGAGCACGCCCGACGATTCGCGCACGCCCATGGTGACCGTGCCGGTAGACTTGATCTTGCCCAGGGTATCGTTGGCCTGCGCCAGGGCAGCGGTGGCCGCCAAGGCCGTCAGAGCCAGTGCCAGCAATGGTTTTTTCATGCGGCAGTCCTTTCAGAGTGGTGGTTGGTGACGCGAATCTTACAAGCATTCGCCATGCCAGCGGACGGGAAAAACCCTGTCGTCTCACCGGCTAGCTGCCGGCCAAGCGCCACACGTCGTCCCAGAACCGCTGCGCAGCCGCCTTGGGCCGCGCCCCGCGCGCCCGATACAGGCGGATGTCGAGCTCACCCTGCCAGCATCCGGTAGCAGGTGCCGCCGGCACCAGCCGGCCATCGGCCAGCGCCGGCTGCACCGCGCTGGTGGGCAAAAAGGCCAACCCATGGCCCTCGATGGCCATCGCCTTCAGACTCTCGGCCATGTCGGTTTCGTACACGCGGTCCAGGTGCGCGGGCTCACCCGCCTGGCGCAGCACCCAGTCCACGACCCGGCCCAGATACGCCCCCGGCGCATAGGCCAGGTAGGGCACCGGGGCGCGCGCCGTGCCCGGCAGGCGCAACAACGGCTGCCCATCGGGCCCGGGGCGGCTGAAGGGGGCCAGAACCTCGCGCCCCAGCGGCAGCATCTCGTAGCGGGTGCCGTCGAGCTCGATGGGCTGGGAGGCGTGGTGATAGGCCAGCAGCAGGTCGCAGCCGCCCTCGGTCAGGCGCAGCACCGCGTCATGCACGTTGAGCGCCACCAGCCGTGTCTTGATCGGCCCCAATACGGTGCGCAGCCGCGACAGCCAGCTGGGGAAAAAGGTGAACGCCAGCGTGTGCGGCACGGCGAATTCGATCGTGTCCTTGGCCACCGCGGTGTGCTGTCGCAGCAGCGCGCGCGTGGTGTGCAGCGTCTGCAGCAGCTCGATCGCCTGCGCGTACAGGGTTTGACCCGCCTCGGTCAGGCGCGTGGGGTAACAGGTGCGGTCCACCAGATCGACACCGGCCCAAGCCTCCAGCGACTGGATGCGGCGCGAAAACGCCGGCTGCGTGACGTGGCGCAACTGGGCCGAGCGGCTGAAGCTGCGCGTCTCGGCCAGACTGACGAAATCCTCCAACCATTTGGTTTCCATGGGGCATGCTCTCCAACGCGGGGGACCTGGCGGGTCAGTCGAGGGCACCGCTTTGCTGCAGCGCCCACATCTGGGCGTAACGGCCGCCCTGGGCCAGCAAGTCGGCGTGGCGGCCGCGCTCGACGATGCGCCCGTGCTCCAGCACCAGGATTTCGTGCGCATCGACCACGGTCGACAGGCGGTGCGCGATCACGAGCGTGGTGCGATCGCTGGCCAGCCGGCGCAGCTCGGCCTGGATGGCGCGCTCGTTGGCCGAGTCGAGCGCCGACGTGGCCTCGTCCAAAATCAGGATCGGGGGGTTCTTCAGCAGCGTGCGCGCGATGGCGACACGCTGCTTCTCGCCACCCGACAGCTTCAGCCCGCGCTCGCCCACCACCGTCTGCCAGCCCTGCGGCAGGCGCTCAATGAAGTCGAGCAACTGCGCCGAGCGCGCGGCCTCGCGCACCTCGTCGAACGAAGCGTCGGGCCGACCGTAGCGGATGTTGTACTCGATGGTGTCGTTGAACAGCACCGTATCCTGCGGCACGATACCGATCGCGCGCCGCAGACTGGCTTGCGTGAGGGTGCGGATGTCGTGGCCATCGACGGTGATGCGCCCCGCCGCCGCCCGCGCCGCGGCATCGTCACCGGGGCGGCCCACGTCATAAAACCGGTAGAGCAGCCGCGCCAGCGTCGATTTGCCCGAACCCGACGGCCCCACCACCGCCACCGTGCGGCCGGCCGGGTTCACGAAGTCCACGCCATGCAAAATCTCGCGCTGCGGCTCGTAGCCGAAGTGCACCGCTTCGAAGCGCACCTCGGGCGCACGCGTCAGCACCAACGGGCGGGCATCCGGAGCGTCGCACACCTCGCACTCGCGCTCCAGCAAGTCAAACATGCGGCCCAGGTCGGTCAAGCTCTGGCGGATCTCGCGGTAGAGCACCCCCAAAAAATTGAGCGGCATGTAGAGCTGGATCATGAACGCGTTGATCATCACCAGGTCACCCAGGGTGAGCCGCCCCTCGGTGACACCGACGGTGGCTCGCCAGAGCATGGCCACCAGCGCCACCGCGATGATGAGCTGCTGGCCCACGTTGAGCAGCGACAGCGACGCCTGCGTGCGCACCCGTGCGCGGCGCAAGCGCTCCAGGCTGTCGGCATAGCGGCGTGCCTCCCACGCCTCGTTGTCGAAGTATTTGACCGTCTCGTAATTGAGCAGCGCGTCGATGGCGCGCGCTTGGCTGGCGGACTCCAGCTCGTTCATCTGGCGACGGATGTGGGTGCGCCACTGCGTCACCTGCACGGTAAAGACCACATAGGCCAGCAACGCGGCCAGCGTGGTCCAGACGTACCACGCCTCGAAGCGCAGGCCCAAAATGGCCAGCACCAGCGCCACCTCGATCAGCGTGGGCACCACGCTGTAGAGTGAGTACGACACGAGCGACTGCACCGCGCGCGTGCCGCGCTCGATGTCACGCGTCAGTGCCCCGGTCTGGCGCTCCAGATGAAAGCGCAGGCTCAGCGCATGCAGATGCTCGAACACCTGCAACGCGATGGTGCGCGTGGCACCCTCGGTGGCCTTGAGGAAAACCAGCTCGCGCAGCTCGGCCAGCAGCGTCGTGCTCAGCCGCAGCCCGCCATACGCCAGCAGCAACCCCACCGGCACCACCAGCGCCGCGGTGGCTTCGGCCGACAGTCCAGGCAGCGGCGTGAGCGCATCGACCAGCGCCTTGAGCAGCAGCGGCACCCCGACGGTCGCCAGCTTGGCCGCCACCATCAACAGCAGCGCCACCGCCACCCGCCAGCGGTATGTCCACAGGTAGGGCAGCAGGCGGCGCAGCGTCTGGGCATCGCTGCGCCCGGGGGTAGGGGCGGGGGCCGGCAGCCGCGCCGCGGCTGACGACGGCATGGCTCGCTCGCGCATCGTCGACAATTCCGTGTATGACAGACGCCATCGTACCCCCAACCCCAACCATCCCGGCGCCCCCGAATGGGCTACCCCAGGACAAAGAACTGGTGCTGCGCGTGATCCCCATGCCCGCCGATGTCAATGCCAACGGCGACATCTTTGGTGGCTGGGTGATGGCGCAGGTGGACCTGGCCGGCTCCGTCCTGCCCGCCCGGCACATGGGCGGGCGCTTCGCCACCGTCGCCGTCAACCAGTTTTTGTTCAAGCAACCGGTCAAGGTGGGCGACCTGCTGAGCTTTTACGGCTCCATCGTGCGCATCGGCAACACCTCGATCACGGTCCAGGTCGAGGTGTGGGCCGAGCGCCAGCGGCCGCAGTACACCTGCGTCAAGGTGACGGAAGCGACGCTAACCTACGTCGCCATCGACGAAAACGGTCGACCGCGCCCGGTGCCGCGTCCCGCCACCGGGGCCTGACACCCGTCACCCCGTCCGCTCGACCCTTCCAGACAATCGGGATAGGGGCGGTCAGGATACCTGACCGGGCCCCTCCCACACCACCCGGCATGCGGGTCCGCACCGGGCGGTTCGAGAAGTTGAGGTCATGAGAGACGGGGAACGCCAAGTTTGTCGAAGTAGGCAATGGTCAGC
>NZ_CALIND010000016.1:0-14318 GCF_938045175.1 uncultured Tepidimonas sp. | reverse complement strand
AAGGTACAGCGAAGCCCCTTTCCGCATCGTTGCGCCCCCTTAAAACTGATACACGACCCAAGGCGACATCGCGCCACCCTGTTGCACCATGAAGCGGAATTTCTCCCCGGGACTGACCGGGATGAAGGTTTTGCTCTTGGTCACGGTAATGACTGCCCCCGTGTTGGCCGGCGGCTTACAGTAGAACCTGTCGATGTAGGTGGTCGGCCCCCAGCCGCTCGCGATCTGCTTCTGATAGTAGGAAGTCAGCATCACGTTGTTGGACGTGCACTGGATTTGCCCTGTGATGGTCGGGGTGCCGGGAACTGGGCCGCTGTGGGTGATAGAGACGATGGTCGGCACCGCCTGTGCTTGCGCTGCAGCAGCACAGAGCAATGTCCCGATGATCATAGGCGGAGCTCGGTGTTTGAATTGGACTCGATTCATGACGCGATCTCCTCTCTTTCTTGGTCAACCCGCCAAAAGCGGGATTCTTGATTTGTTAAACTTTCCGTGCAGCCCATTTGAACCGCACGGAATCCTGATCTACGGTTATGCGAGCACGGATCCTCGGTGAAAGATGGCCGAATTAATCTTTTGGAAACTCGCAGCGCCAGCACACCTTAGGAGATGGGTCGAGGTCAACTATCTTCTGACCAGGCGGGCATCGGTAATTGGCAGGGGGCTTGCCGACGTAGCACTGGCCGACCGGGTCCCAAGAATTACCCGGGTTCCCGCCTATGTTGATATGGCCTACCCCTGTTGGGGGTTTTATTGCCGATTCGCCCGCGTTAGCGTTACTGCCCATAGTCGGGGTCACCTTTTTGTCCTCGATCGGCGGCGCAACAGGCGGTGAACTCTTGGTTTTGATCGTCAGCCGGTCTGTCGGCCTGCCTGGCACAGCGCCGGTCGTTTCGTCTTCGGTTTCTCCTTTGAGTGTCGGCTTGACCGGCACAGTGTGGGTCGGCGTAGATGTCGGTTGGCCGCCGCCGGCGTTCTCGGCCGCATGAACGGCACCCGCCAACAGCGCAACAGTGATGGCGCTGGCGATGAGTTTAGGCTGCATTTTCATGATGATCTCCTTTTCGGTTGGGTTTGAATCGAATCGGCAGCCGGCGTCGCCGGACTCCCGATACTGAGTCGGAGGTTTGCCGCGAATTCTTCAATCGTGTGGCACCGGTTTTGGTGTCCGCGGCAAAGTGCCGCAGGGTGGGCATTCGCCCGGTGCTTGATGGACGTCCCGAGCATGTGCGGAGGTGGGTTTGGCGATCACCATGCCGCGCCGGATGTCTTTTTTCTCGATGCCGCGCGCCGCGGCGTCGGGTGCGATGGCGCCGGTGGCGTCGCCCGTTCCCGCTCCGCCGGGTACGGTCCGCGCCGCGTCGGCCTTGGTCAGCTTGGCACCACTGGCGATGGCGGCGTCGCGTTCAGCAGCGTGCGCGGCGGACAGGGTCACGCCGAGGATGAGGGTTGCGGTCAGAAGACGGAAGACAGTCATGTTGGGGCTCCTCAGGTTGATGGGGTACCTCTGAGTCGGCAGTTCCGGCGCTTTTCTTCAATGGTGCTTTCACTAGGGCGACCAACGCAGCAGCCCGCAGCCTGTGGCGTCGTCACGCCCAGCGGGCGGCTGGTCCTGAGCCGTCGCGCACAAGGCAGCAGCATCGGCGGGCTGGCCGCGTGCGAGCCGCTGTGCGATCCAAGCTGCGGCGAACGGCGCGGCATATGAAGTGCCGGTGAAATACCGGCCACCGCCGACGGGGAGCCACAGGTCCACGCCGGGCGCAGCGACGAGGATGGCCTGGCCGCGACTCCCCTGCGGCCAGGGCTGGGCAGCGGCATCGACGGCGGCCGCGGCAACGACGCCAGGGTGCGCTGCCGGCAGGGGCACGGTGCCATTGGGGCCACCATTGCCTGCAGCAGCGACGAAAGCCCGCACCTTCGGCAGCACGCGGTCGAGCACGCGGCTAAGGGCAGGATTGGGGGGTGTGCCGAGACTTGTGAGGATGACTTCGGCGCGGCGCTTGACCAGCCCATCGAGCGCGCGGGCCAATGTCACCAAGTCGCTGCGTTCATGGCCATTCGGGTGGGGCGAAAGAATGGCCGCCCACACCAACTCGGCACCCCGCGCCAGACCGGGGAAGCCCGTCTCGGGCCGGCAAGCCAGTTCACAGGCGATGGCGCTGGCGTGCGGACTTTGACCGGTGTCCGTAAAGCGCTGCAGATCGAACGACGCCGCGTCCAAGGGAACGTTGGCGTCGGGTGCGCCATCGATGACACCGATGCGCACGGGTTGAGGCAAGCGCTGCACGGCCGTTGCGCGAACCAGTTCGTGCGCGTACTGCCGGCCTGCCGCGCCCGGGCTGGCTGCTGTGTGCTCGGTCTGGAGCGTATCGACGTAGCTGTTGCGTGCGAAGGAAATTTGGGGAAAAGACTGGCGGGCCTGTGCCAGGAGCTTGTCTGCATCCTCTTCGTCCACCGCAAACAGGACGAGCCGCAACCCGAGCGAGGACAGCGGATGGTCTGCCAAGACCCGAGCTTGCATGGCCCGCGCAACTTCTTCCGGCGCGAGCGCGACTTCGTCTTCCGCCCAAACGGCGACGACTTGGCCCGCCACGACGTTCGAGGCCGTGTCGGACGTAGCACGCCCGAACAACGCGGCGACGCCGCTGACGAGACTTCTCAGGTCGACTTGGATGCCAATGCCGACACCCGCTGAACCACCGCGCGAGGGCTGGCCTTTCGGCGGCTCGACCTGCCCGATCGCGGTTCCGCAAAGACTCGCCCCCAACAGGAGCGCGGTGACGACCCGTTTCATCGCGAGACACTTTCGACAATCGGCAGGGCGCGCAAAACCTTTTCTGCTTCGTCGGCGCTGGATGCGGGCACAGCGATGGTCCAGACGCCCAGACGCCCTGGGCCCGCGATGATCTCGGCGTCGATGGGCGACAGCGCCGCCCGCACCTGCGCGAGGGTGGCCTGATCGGAGAACACCACTTGGAGCCGCACGCGTGCGGCGGCCTTGGCGGTGCTTTCTTCGGCGCCCAAAGGCACTACGGCCGTATCGGCACGCCAGGGCTCGGGAGCGACGACGGTCATGAGGATCGCGGCCGTTGCAGCACCCATGCCATAGGCCATCAGCGCCCACCACCATGGCCTTCGCCCTTGGGAGCAGCGGTTTTGGGCACGATCCCATTCGCGCTCCGCGTCGATCCGGGCGGCCACGCGTTGCCAGTTACGCTCGTGATCGAACGGGGGTGCCGCGACTTCGAGCTGCTGCCGAATGCGATCGAGCCACTGGATTTCTCCGGGACTGGCGCTGGGCCGCTCACCCGTGGGTTGAGAGGGAGTGTTCGTCATAACACTGAGTCGGCTTTTGGGCTGGCTTTCTTCAATCCGAGGGCTTCGGTCAGGCACAGCTTCAGCTTGCGCTTGGCGTGATGAATTCGTGTGGCGACGGTGTTGTCCGGCACCCCTTGGAGCTGGGCGATTTGCTGCAAAGACAGACCTTCGAGCAGGAACAGGTGCAAACTCTCCCGCTGGGGGACGGGCAAAGCCTGCATGCACCGATCGACCATTTCCCAAGTCTGGTGCTCGGCCAACCATTCAAATGGCGTGGGGCCGGGATCGACCAGGGTATCGGTGAGCGCGTCTTCGATGGCCTCCTCCGCGCGTGCACCTCGGGCACGCAGGAGGTCCAGGGCCTTGTGGCGGACGATGCCCAAAATCCAGGTTCGCACGCTGGAGCGGTTGGCGAACTTCGAGGCCGATCGCCAAACCTCGTAAAACGCCTCGGCCACGGCATCGTCGGCGTCCGCCGGGTTTCCAAGCAGGCGCAGTGCAAACGTATATGCCGCACGGGCATGTCGCTCATGCAGGCTTCGCAAAGCGTGGCTATCGCCCTTGGCGCAGGCCGCAACGATGGCGTGGTCGTCCATGGGATGGCGCAGGGTTTCGATGACTGCTCCAGAGTCTAGGCGGACATGCGCTCGTGGTGCAAGAGGAACAAGGGCTTTGCTGGGAGGCGGCCGCGTCAAGATCGTGGCGCAGCAGTCCAGCAAGGCCCGGGTGACGCGGGGCAAGTCGCGCTGGCAGTCATGACTTGAAAGGCCTTTTACAATCCCCCAGCGTTGCAGAGAACGCTTGGCTGCCACAGCCCAGCACCAAACCGCCCCCGACACGAAAGCAGTGCATGGAGCAGGGTGCCATCGTCGAAACCGACGACAAGTACATGGCCGAAGCGCTCGCGCTGGCACGGCAGGCGGCCGGGGCGGGCGAGGTGCCGGTGGGCGCCGTCGTGGTCTGCGACGGGCGCATCGTCGGGCGCGGTCACAACCGCTCGATCACCGCCCATGACCCGACGGCGCATGCCGAGGTCGTCGCACTGCGCGAGGCGGCGCAGACACTGGGCAACTATCGACTGGAGGGTTGCACCCTATACGTGACGGTGGAGCCGTGCGCGATGTGCGCGCAGGCAGCGCTGCACGCGCGCTTGGCGCGCGTGGTGTATGGGGCGCCCGAGCCCCGCATGGGCGCGGCGGGGTCGGTGGTCGATCTGTTTGCGCAGCCCGCGCTCAACGCGCATACGGCAGTGCTCGCCGGCGTGCGGGCAGATGAAGCGGCGTCGTTGATGCGCGAGTTTTTCGTCCGGCGCCGCGCCGAGCAGCGCGCGCAAGCGCAGCCGCTGCGCGACGATGCGCTGCGCGCGCCAGCGCAGGCGTTCGAGGCCATCTGGGCACAAGCCGCCCGTTGGGGGATTTCCCCGCAGCATTCGCATGCGCGGCAAGACTTGCCTGAGCTGGAGGGCCTGCGCCTGCATTGGCTGGATGTGGGGCCCGCAGAATCGACGCCGCCTTGGGTCTGTCTGCACGGCCCACGCGGCTGGTGGCCGCAGTGGCTGCCCTGGGTGACGGCGCGGCTGCAGGCGGGCGAGCGCGTGTTGGTGCCAGATCTGATCGGCTTTGGTCAGAGCGACAAACCCAAAAAAGCATCGTGGCACTCGCCCGAGCGTCATGCCGAGATTCTGCGGGCCTGGTTGGACGCGCTGGATGTGTCTGACTGTCGGCTGGCGTGGGCGCCTGGGGCGCAATGGCTGCTGCCTGCCTTGTACGCCGTGCTGGGGGCGCGGATCCGGGCCACGCTGTCAGTGGCAGACGCGGACTTGATGCCCGAGCAGCCCGAGTGGGTCGATGCGCCGTTTCCAGATCCGGGGCACCGCGCAGTACAGCGGGCCTGGGCCGCAGCGGCCCGATAATGGTGCCCATGCCACGTGTGTACCTCTACTCTCCCAGTGGGGCGGTGCAGGATCGCGCCGCATTTCGGCGCGCCGTGCGCCGCTTGCAGGCCGCCGGCTACGAGGTCGAGATCGACCCAGACGCCCTGTCGCGCCATCAGCGCTTTGCGGGGGACGACGCGACCCGCTTGGCGGCGATCGAGCGCGCGGCGGCCAGCGGGGCCGATGTGGCGTTGACCACCCGTGGCGGGTACGGCTTGACGCGGCTACTCACGCGCTTGTCCTACGACGCGATCGACAGCGCCGCCCAACGCGGGATGGCCTGGGTAGGGCTGAGCGACTTCACGGCGTTTCAGCTGGCGGTACTGGCCCAGCGTGGTACGGTCACTTGGGCAGGCCCCGCGCTGATGGAGGACTGGACAGACGAGCCGCTCGATGAGATCACCACTGCCTGCTTCGACGATTTGGTGCGAGGGGTGGGGGAGGGCAGCGGCTGGCGGCTGCCCTCGGGCGACGTGCGCGCGCATCCGGCGCTGGCCGACGGTTGGCGGGTAGAAAACGCCACCCTTTGGGGCGGCAACCTGTCGATACTGACGGGGCTGGTCGGCACGCCTTACCTGCCCGAGGTGGAGGGCGGGCTGCTGTTTCTGGAAGACGTGGGCGAGCACCCTTACCGGGTCGAGCGGATGTTGACGCAGTTGCTGCTGGCTGGCGTGTTGCCGCGCCAGCGCGCCATCTTGCTGGGGGCGTTCAACCGCTATACCCTCACGCCGCACGACCGCGGCTTTCGCCTCGAGAGCGTGGTCGCGTGGTTGCGTACACAGTTACCGGGCGTGCCGGTGCTCACCGGGTTGCCGTTCGGGCATGTGCCTACCAAGGTCGTGCTGCCGGTGGGACGGCGCGTCGATCTCCTCGTGGAGGGCCGCGACGCGCTGCTGTTTTGGGGCTGATTCAGACGGGACTGGCTCACGCAGTGGCGGGCTGCTCGCTCTCCGCCACGCGGCGCGCGATGTGCGCCAGCGCCTCCTCCACTTGATCGACCAGGATCAGGCACAGATCGCCAGGCTGCAGGCGGGCCAGCGCGGTGTCGATGGCCGCGAACTCGCCCCGCACCGCCGTGTGCCAACGGGTCTTGGGTGCGTTACCCAGGCCCTGCTCGAGCAGCGCGATCACCTCGCCATCGGCGCGGCCGCGCTGGCAGGCGTCCTCGAACAGCACGACCTCGTCGAAAACCTCGCCGATCAGCCTCGCTTGCGCCACGATGTCCTGGTCGCGCCGGTCACCTGCCGCACTGATGACGACCACCCGCTTACCCGCCGGCAGCCGCTGCGCCGCCTGACACAACGCGGCGATCGCATCGGGGTTGTGCCCGTAGTCGGCGATGACCGTGGCCCCGCGGTAGGCGAAGCGGTTGAACCGCCCGGGCACCGTGGCTGCATCGGACGTGAAGCTCTCCAGCCCTCGCACGATGGCATCCCACGGTACGCCCACGGCCCAGGCCGCGGCGATCGCAGCCATGGTGTTGTCGACCTGGAAGGCCAGCGCCCCCCCCTCGGTCAGCGGGATTTGCGCCAGCGGGATGCGCACTTGCCATTGGCCCTCGGCAGCGACGATGTGGTCATCGTCGACGAACACGACACGCCGCCCCAGGGCCCGATGCGTCGCAATGACTGGATGGTGCGCCGATGGGCCGAAGTAGGTGATCTGCCCGGGACAGAAATCGGCCATGGCGACACAGTGGGGATCCGCCGCGTTGAGCACGGCCGTGCCATGATCGGCCACGTTCTGCACGATGACGCGCTTGAGAACCGAGAGGTCTTCGACCGTGGTGATGTAGTTGAGACCGAGGTGGTCGCCCGTGCCGATGTTGGTGACGATGGCGACCTGACAACGATCGAACGCCAGTCCCTCACGCAAAATGCCGCCACGCGCGGTCTCCAATACGGCCGCGTCCACGTCCGGATGGGCCAGCACGCGGCGGGCGCTCTTGGGGCCGCTGCAATCGCCGCTGTCGATTTGTCGGCCGTTGACATAGACGCCGTTGGTGTCGGTAAAGCCCACGCGCCAACCGCGCTGGCGCAGCAGGTGCGCCGTCAGGCGCACCGTGGTGGTTTTGCCGTTGGTACCCGTGACGGCGATGACGGGGATGCGCCCGTCCTCACCCGGCGCGAACATGTGGTCGATGATGGCCTGCCCGACGTTGCGCCCCTTGCCATAAGAGGGGCTCAAGTGCATGCGCAGACCCGGGGCGGCGTTGACCTCGACGATTCCCCCGCTTTGCGCTTCCAGCGGCTCGACCACGCTTTGGCACACCACGTCCACCCCGCACACGTCCAACCCGACGGTCACCGCCGCGGCCACGGCGCGCTGGGCCACCAGCGGATGGACCTCGTCCGTTACATCGGTCGCCGTCCCTCCGGTGGAGAGGTTGGCGTTGTTACGCAGCACGACGCGCATGCCGCGGGGTGGGACGTCGTCGGGCGTCAAGCCCTGCTGTGCCAGCCGTTCCAACGCAATGTCGTCGAGCCGGATGCGCGTCAGCGGTGTGGCGTGGCCGTCGCCGCGCCGGGGATCGGCGTTGACGGCGTCCACCAGTTGGCGTACGGTATGCACGCCATCGCCCACCACCAACGGGGGATCGCGCCGCGCCGCGGCCACCAGTTTGCGCCCGACGACCAGCAGCCGAAAGTCGATGCCGGGCAGATAGCGCTCGACCATGACCTCGCTGCCGTAGCGGCTGGCGACTTCGTACGCGGCCATCACCTGTTCGCGTGTGCGGATGTTGACGGTGACACCCTTGCCTTGATTACCATCGCGCGGCTTGACGACGACGGCACCGCCCAGCTCTTGCGCGGCGCGCCAGGCATCCTCGGCGTCGCGCACGGGGCGCCCGAGCGGCACCGGCACGCCCGCTGCGTGCAGCAATTTCTTGGTCAGCTCTGTATCTTGGGCGATCGATTCGGCGATGGCGCTGGTGGTGTCGCACTCGGCCGCTTGGATGCGCCGCTGTTTGCTGCCCCAGCCAAACTGCACCAAACTGCCGCTGGTTAGGCGCCGGTACGGAATGCCACGGGCGACCGCGGCCTCGACGATCGCGCCGGTCGAGGGCCCCAGGCGCAAATCCTCGTCCAGTTCCTTGAGCTCAGCAATGGTGCTGGCGACATCGAAGGGTTGATCGTCACCGGCGGCTTGCAGCAACGCCAGCGCCCGATCGAAAGCGAGCCGCCCCACGTCTTCGACGCTGTACTCGACCACGACCTGATAGGCGCCGGGGTCGGCTGCGGCGACCGTGCGGCTGAAGCTGACAGGGCAACCCGCATGGGTTTGCAGGGCCAGGACAGTGATTTCCAGCGCATGCGCCATTGACAGCACGCCCTCAGCCGTTGGCTCGGGCAGCATGCCCAGTTCGGGAAACCGCTGCCGCAGTCGCTCCTCGAAACCCGGCATGCGCCGCAAGTCCACCTCGTCGGGGGTGCATTGCACGGTGGCTTCGATGGCCGTGTAGCGGCTCCAGAGGTTGGGGCCCCGCAGGGCCCGCAAACGGGTGACGTTCATGGTGGCGATGCAGCGTTGGTTAGATATCGGTCAGCAGCGTGCGGAGGGTGGTGATGGCGGTTTCCATACCTGCGCGAATCAAGCCCGGTGACAGGCCCAGCGCAACCCCCGCGCCGATGGCCGCCAGCAACGTGGGCAGCTCGATGTGCTGCAACAGGGCCACGATGCCCGGGTGATCGAGGTCGAGCGTGCCGGTGGCGCCGCTGGCCTGTATCAACACCACCTGGCGTCCGTCGACGGTGACGAAGCGCCGGCCATCGGCGACATGGGCTTCGCGCCGGGCATGGCGCGGATCGGTGCTGTACAGCAGTACGTCGCCATCGCACAGCTCGGCCAAACCCGCACTGACCTCGCAGTCGGCATTGAGCACGGCGCAGCCCTGCGGCAGCACCACGTCGACCTGCGTGCGCAACACCTTGCGCAGGTGCTCGCGTGTGGTGATGTAGTGGTCTTCCAGTCCCACGGGATCGGGTACATCGGTGACGATGCCGACCTGGCAGCGGTCATAGGGCAAGCCCTCGTCCAGCATGGTGCGTGGCGAGCTCTCGATGACGGCCGCATCGACGCTGCGATTCATCAAGATGCGCTGGCCCGCCTCCCAGTCCGACGGCGGGCTGGCGTCGATGGGCTGCATCTGTAAGTAGAGCCGTCCGCCGCATGAAACGCCCACCGTGTGGTCTGACAGCTGCAACAACAGCCCCACCAGCAACGCCAGTGGCGCGGTCTCGCGCGTCCCCGTAATGCCCACCACCGGAATGCGGCCGTTGTCTCGTCCGGGAAACAAATGCGCGACGATGGCCTCGCCCACGGGACGAGGCTGCCCGCGTGCAGGCTTGAGGTGTGGCAGCAGGCCAGGGCCAGCATTGACCTCGACGATGGCGCCACCCTGCGCGGCCAGGGGCTGGCCGATGTCCTCCACCACCAGGTCGATGCCGGCGATATCCAGCCCCACGATGCGCGCCGCCAGCGCGGCCAGCTCGGCCACGTCTGGGTGGACTTGGTCGGTCACGTCATCGGTGAGCAACCCCGTGCGTTGCACCAGCACCTCACGCCCTGCCTCGGGCACGCTGTCGGGCGTCAAGCCTTGGCGACGCAGCTCCAGCATCACGTCGCGGTTCTCCGGCAGGCGGATGGTGTCGAGCGGAAACTCTTCTTCCTCACCACGGCGCGGGTCGCTGTTGATGTCGCGCTCGATGAGCTCGCGCACGGTATGCACCCCGTCGCCGATGATCACCGCGCGCTCACCGCGAGAAGCCGCCACAACCCGGCTGCCGATGACCAACACGCGGTGCTCGTGGCCTCGGATGAAGCGCTCGACCATCACCTCGGAGCCTTCGCGTTGCGCCAGCGTGTAGGCCGCCTCGATCTCCTCGCGCGTGCGCACGTCCAGCGACACCCCTCGCGCATGGTTGGCGTCGACCGGTTTCACGACCACGGGCAGGCCAATCTCCAGCGCGGCTTCCCACGCGTCCTCGGCGCAGGTGACGACGCGGCCCTCCGGGACCGGAACGCCGCACTCGGCCAACAGCCGCTTGGTGAGGTCCTTGTCGCGCGAGATCGTCTCGGCGATGGCGCTCGTGCGATCGGTCTCCGCGGTCCAAATACGGCGTTGGTTGACGCCGTAACCCAGTTGCACCAGGTTGCCCTCGGTCAGACGGATATGGGGGATGCGGCGCGCCGTCGCGGCATCGACGATGGCGGCCGTGCTGGGGCCCAGCGCATGGCGGTCGATCAGCGCCTTGAGGCCTTTGACGGCGGCGGGCACATCGAACGGGCGGTCCTCGATCGCCGCCATGAGCAGATCACGCGCATCCAACAGCGCTTGGCGCGCGACGTGCTCCTCGCGGGCGCGGATGACCAGCTTGTATACACCCCGCTCGTCGGTCGAGCGAGTTTGACCAAAACTGGTGGACATACCCGCCAGGTTGAGCAGCTCGATGGCGACGTGCTCCATGATGTGCCCGGGCCAGGTCCCCTCGCGTAGCCGCTGCAAAAAACCGCCGCGCTCGCCCACGCCGCAGTGGTGTTCCACGAGTCCCGGCAGCCAATCGGTCAGTCGTTCATACAGGCCGGGAATGGTGTTGGAGGGGTGGTCTTCGAGTTCGCCGATGTCGATCAGGGCCTCGATCGCTGGACGGTAGGTCCAGAGGTTGGGGCCGCGCAAGTAGTGCATGCGGCGGATCTGGATGGTCGAGTGCGGCATGGGATGCGAAGAGCGTGGAGATGACAGCCGTAGAATGCGCGATTTTCGAACGGGATGCTTGGATGACGCAACGTGGTATTGTGAACCGAGCCATCCCCCAGCTTCGAAACGAAATTGCAACATGTCGTATCCGAGTCCACCTGTGCCCGGGTTGTCAGGGCTGCCTGCCGTCTGGCGCGAAGCCGTGAGGGCCACCGCGGGTAGGGGCGAGGACCATACCGTCTGGTTGTTGACCGACCTTGATGAGCAGCTGCGTTTTCGTGAAGGGCTGCTGTGGATTGCAGGGCGTCAATTGTGCTGGGTGGCAACGCCACAGGCAGCGGTTCAAAGCTGGTCGATAGAGCCCGGTCTGTCCCTTTGGAGCCACGACCACAACGGCGTGGCCACGCTGGAGCTGATGCGTGAGGGGAGGGCGGGCGATGAGCCGCAGCGGCTGGCGGTGTGGCGCTACACCCTGGGGCGGCAGCTGGCAGCGCAACGCCTGATCGAGCGCTTCGAGGCGCTGCGCGACAGCCCAGAGGGCGCGACACCCCCGATGGCTCCCGCCGCGCTGCACTGCCCGGTGTGCCACGCGCCGATGGAGCCGGAGGACGACGAGTGCGCGGTGTGTGCGCAGGTGGTACACACACCGCCGTCGACGCGGACGCTGTTGCGCTTGTGGCGCTTTGCGCGCCCCTATCGCTGGCAGCTGCTGGCGGGCTTTCTGCTCACGCTGGCGTCCACGGCGGCCAGTTTGGTGGCGCCGTACCTGACCATCCCGTTGATGGACGACGTGCTGATTCCATACCAAAACGGCACGCCGGTCGACTGGACTTTGGTCGCTTGGCTGCTGAGCGGGCTGCTGGCCGCCTCGCTGCTGGCGTGGGGGCTGGGTTGGGCCAAGACGTATATCCTGGCGCTGGTATCGGAGCGCATCGGTGCCGATCTGCGCACCACGACCTACGAGCACCTGCTGGGCCTGTCGCTGGAGTACTTCGGCAACCGCCGCACCGGTGACCTGATGGCGCGCATCGGCTCGGAGACGGATCGCATCAACATCTTTCTGTCCCTGCACCTGCTGGACTTCGCCACCGACGTGATCATGATCGCGATGACGGCGGTGATTTTGTTTTCCATCAGCCCCACACTGGCGCTGGCCACGCTGCTGCCGCTGCCGCTGATCGGCTGGCTCATTCATGTCGTGCGTGACCGGCTGCGCACCGGCTTCGAGAAGATCGACCGCGTCTGGGCCGAGGTCACCAATGTGCTGGCCGACACGATTCCGGGCATCCGTGTCGTCAAAGCCTTTGCCCAGGAGGGGCGCGAGGCACAACGCTTTCGCGACGCCAACCGGCACAACCTGGAGGTCAACGACCGGCTCAACCGGCTGTGGTCGCTGTTTTCACCCACAGTGTCGCTGCTGACCGAGATCGGCCTGCTGGTGGTGTGGGGCTTTGGCATCTGGCTGGTGGCGCGGGGTTCGGTGACGGTGGGGGTACTGACGGCGTTTCTGGCCTACATCGGGCGTTTTTACACGCGGCTCGACTCGATGAGCCGCATCGTCTCGGTCACGCAAAAAGCGGCGGCGGGCGCCAAGCGCATCTTCGACATCTTGGATCACGTCTCGAGTGTGCCCGAACCGGCCCAGCCGGTGTCGCTGCCGTCGGTGCAGGGGCGCATCGAGCTGCGCGGGGTCGGCTTTCGCTATGGCAACCGCGCCGTCATCCAGGGGCTCGACCTGGAGGTGCGGCCGGGCGAGATGATCGGCCTGGTCGGCCACAGCGGCTCGGGCAAGAGTACGTTGGTGAACCTCATCTGCCGCTTCTACGACGTGGCCGAAGGGCAAATCCTGGTCGATGGCGTGGACATCCGGCAGTTGCGCGTGGCGGACTATCGGCGCCACATCGGGCTGGTGCTGCAAGAGCCGTTCTTGTTCTTTGGCACGATCGCGGAAAACATCGCCTACGGCAAGCCCGACGCCACACGCGAGGAGATCATCGCCGCCGCCCGCGCCGCCCATGCGCACGAGTTCATTTTGCGCTTGCCCCAAGGCTATGACTCACTCGTGGGCGAGCGCGGACAGGGCCTATCGGGCGGCGAGCGCCAGCGCATCAGCATCGCGCGCGCACTGCTGATCGACCCGCGCATTCTGATTCTGGACGAAGCCACCTCTAGCGTGGACACCGAGACCGAAAAAGAAATCCAGAAGGCGCTGGACAATTTGGTGCGCGGGCGCACGACGATCGCCATTGCGCACCGCCTGTCCACCCTGCGCCGCGCCGATCGGTTGGTGGTGATGGACAAGGGCCGCAAAGTGGAAGAGGGCACCCACGACGAGCTGATGGCGCGCCAGGGGGCCTATTGGCGGCTGTACCAGGCGCAGGCGCGCCAGGCGGAAGCCGAACGCGACTGGCTGCGGGAGTGAACCCATGACGACGACCCCATCCCCAACGAGCCAGCCCGTATTGCGGCGCAATGCCGCCGGCCGGCTGGAATGGCGCGACCCCAGCGGCCAATGGGTCAGCGGCGTGGTCGCCGTGCGGGCGTTTCCGATTCAAGCGCCGCGGCACCACATTGCGCTCATGGGCCCCGACGGCCGTGAGGTGGCCTTCATCGACAGCCTGGACACGCTCGATGCGGCGACGCGAGCGCTCGTCGAGCAAGCACTCGAGGAGCGCGAGTTCACCCCCGTCATCCAGCGGCTGCTGGAGGTCAGCAGCTTTGCCACCCCGAGCACCTGGACCGTGCAGACCGACCGCGGCGTGACGCGCTTTGTGCTCAAAGGCGAAGAGGATATCCGACGACTGTCCCGCGACGTCTTGCTGATCCAGGACAGCCATGGGGTGCAGTATCTGATTCGCCGCCCGCAGGAGCTGGACCGGCACAGCCGGCGGTTGCTCGACCGCTTTTTGTGAGTTACCCCGTGGCGCGCGCCCCTCATCCCCGGCGCTCGCCGTCGGCGCCAGACATTGCGGTGCCGACACACGCGGCACAGACACAAGCCTTGCCGCGCGCGGCGGCGGGAATGCGCGCGAGCAGCTCGGCGCTGAAGGTGGCGCGGGTGCACCAGCAGGGCGGCTGCGGCTCACCGCTTGTGCGTTCCCGCACCATCGCGCAGCCGTTGGGCTGGCCGCATAGGGGGCAGCGGGAAGGATCAGGAACGCAACCCTCAGATCCCATCCCAAGGTCACGCGTCATTTCAAGTTGCCGCTGAGGAACTGCTGCAGCCGCTCACTGCGCGGCGAGGTCAACACCTGCTTGGGGTCGCCCTCCTCTTCGATGCGCCCTTGGTGCAAAAAGACGACGTGGTTGGAGACCTCACGCGCAAAGCCCATTTCGTGCGTCACCACGACCATGGTGCGGTGCTCCTCG
>NZ_CALIND010000015.1:0-3805 GCF_938045175.1 uncultured Tepidimonas sp. | reverse complement strand
TCGATCCAGTCCAAATCGTCTTGCTTCAGGCCGGCGGCCTTGAGCGCGGCGGGGATGGCTTCGATCGGCCCGATGCCCATGATGTGCGGTGGCACCCCGCGGCTGGCGTAGCTGACAAAGCGCGCCAGCGGCTGCAGGCCAAAGCGCTTGACGGCGTCCTCGCTGGCCAGGATCAGGGCACCGGCGCCATCGGAGGTTTGCGAGCTGTTGCCGGCCGTCACCGTGCCCAGCCCCGTGGGCGTGCGGTCGGCGCGCCACGGCGTGGCAAAGACGGGTTTGAGCTTGGCCAGCGCTTCCAGGTTGGTGTCGGCGCGTGGGCCCTCGTCCAGCGTGACGGTGCGCGTGGTGGTGCGCACCTCGCCGCTGTCCAGGTCCAGCGTGCGCTCGACCACGTCCACCGGGGTGATTTCGTCGGCGAACTCGCCGGCCTGTTGCGCGCGGATGGCACGCTGGTGCGACTGCAGAGCAAACGCATCCTGCGCCTGGCGCGACACCTTCCACTGCTGGGCGACCTTTTCGGCGGTCAGGCCCATGCCGTAGGCGATACCGTAGTCCTCGACGTTGTCGAGGTTGGCGAAGATGCTGGGCGACAGGCTGGGCGTGTTGCCCATCATCGGCACCATGCTCATGCTCTCGACGCCGGCGGCGATCATCACATCGGCCTCGCCCACGCGGATGCGGTCGGCGGCCATCTGCACGGCCGACAGGCCCGATGCGCAAAAGCGGTTGACGGTGATGCCACCCACGCTCTTGGGCAGACCGGCCAGCACGGCGCCCACGCGCGCGACGTTGAGGCCCTGCTGGGCCTCAGGAATCGCGCAACCGCAGATCACGTCTTCGATGGCAGCGGGGTCGAGACCCGGCACTTGGGCAACGGCGGCGCGCAGCACGTGGGCCAGCAGGTCGTCGGGCCGGGTATGACGGTAGTAGCCCTTGTGGGATTTGCCGATCGGCGTGCGGGTGGCCGCGACGATATAGGCGTCTCGAAGGTGTTTCATGTCGGGTATCTCCGCATCGGGGTCAGTTGCGCAGCGGCTTGCCGGTATTGAGCAGCGCCATGATGCGTTCCTGGGTCTTGGGCTGGGTGATCAGGGCGCAGAAGGCCTCGCGCTCGAGCTTCATCAAGTACTCTTCGCTGACCAGGGTGCCCGGCTCGACGTCACCGCCGGTGACGACGTGGGCGATGCGGCTGGCGATCTCGAAGTCGTACGCGGTCATGAAGCCACCGTCGCGCATGTTGACCAGCGACCCCAGGATGGTGGCCTTGCCCGAACGCCCGGCGACGGGGAAGAGCCGCTTCAGCGGCGGGCGGTAGCCGGCCTCGGCCATGGCCTGGGCGGTGCGCAGCGCCACGAACAGCAGCTCGTCGCGGTGCGGCACGATCAGGTCGCTGTCCAGCAGGTAGCCCAGCTTTCGGCTCTCCAACGCGCTCGTGCCCACGGTGGCCATCGCCGCAGCCTTGAAGCCTTCGGTCAAGAAGGGCAGCAAATCGGTGCCGGTCGACAGACGCGCGTTTTCCGCGGCGCGGCGGGCGATATAGGTCAGCCCGCCCGCGCCGGGAATGAGGCCCACACCCACTTCCACCAAGCCGATGTAGCTCTCCATGTGCGCCACGCGGCGGGCACAGTGCACCGCCAGCTCGCAGCCGCCACCCAGCGCCATGCCGCGCACCGCAGCCACGGTCGGCACCAGCGCGTAGCGCAGGCGCAGCATGACGCGCTGCATCTCCGACTCCACCGACTCGATGGCCTGCACGCCCATGGCGGCAAATGCGGGCAGCGTGGCCTGCAGGTCGGCACCCACCGAAAACGGCTCGTCGCCCGACCACACGACCAGGCCGCCAAAGCGCGCCTCGGCCTCATCCACCGCGCGGTCCAGCCCCTCCACCACCGCCGGGCTGATGGCGTGCATCTTGGTCTTGAGGCTGGCGATCAGCACATCGTCCAGCCCGGGACGCGCCAGCGTCCACAGGCGGATCGCGTCGTCCTCATACACCGTGGTGCCATCGGTGCGCCAGTCGGGGCCGGTCTCACCGAACACGCGCTCGCGGTAGAGCTGGCGCGCGTGCACCGGCAGCGTGCGCGGCGGCTCGAACCGACCGGTGGCCGGATTCCAAGAGCCCTCGGGCTGGTGCACCCCACCGCGCTCGGCCACCGGACCGTGGAACACCCACTCCGGCAGCGGCGTGCGGCACAGCGCGCGCCCAGCGTCGATATCTTCCTGCACCATGCGTGCCACGTCCAGCCAGCCCGCCTCTTGCCAAAGTTCGAACGGCCCCTGGCTCATGCCAAAGCCCCAGCGCATGGCCTGGTCCACGTCACGCGCGGTCTCGGCGATGGTTTGCAAGTGCACCGCGGCGTAGTGAAAACCGTTGCGCAGGATGGCCCACAGGAAGCGCCCCTGCGGCCCTTCGGCGTTGCGCAGCAGGCGCAACCGCTCGGGCGCGGGCTTTTTGAGCATGCGCCCGTACACCTCGTCGGCCTTGGCGCCCGCGGGCACGTAATCGCCCTTGGCCAGGTCGAAGCGCAGCACATCACGCCCCGCCTTTTTGTAAAAGCCCGCCTTGGTCTTTTGGCCCAGGTGGCCTTTGTCGAGCAGTGCCTGCAGCACCGCCGGGGTGGCAAAGGTGTCGTAGAACGGGTCGGTCTCGGGGCTGAGCTGGGTTTGCATCGTGCGGATCACGTGCGCCAGCGTGTCCAGCCCCACCACGTCGGCGGTGCGGAAGGTGCCACTGGAGGCGCGCCCCAGGCGCTTGCCGGTGAGGTCATCGACGATGTCGAACGTCAGCCCGTAGCGCTCGGCTTCGCGCATGGTGGAGAGCATGCCCGCGATACCGATCCGGTTGGCCACGAAGTTGGGCGTATCTTTGGCGCGCACCACGTTCTTGCCCAGCGTGGTGGTGACAAACCCCTCCAGCGCATCCAGCACGTCGGCGAGCGTTTGCGCGGTGGCGATCAACTCCACCAGCGGCATGTAGCGCGGGGGGTTGAAGAAGTGGATGCCGCAAAAACGCGGGCGCAGCGCCTCGGGCAGCGGCTCGGCGAGCTGGCCAATGGAGAGGCCCGAGGTGTTGGTGGCCAAAATGGCGTGCGGCGCCAGGTGCGGGGCGATGCGCGCGTAGAGCTGGTGTTTCCAGTCCATGCGCTCGGCGATGGCCTCGATCACCAGGTCGCACTCGGCCAGCAGGCCCAGGTGCTCGTCGTAGTTGGCGGGCTGGATCAGCTCAGCCTCGTCGGCCACCCCCAGCGGGCTGGGTTTGAGTTTTTTCAGGTTGGCGATGGCCTGACGGGCGATGGCGCTCTTGTCGGCACCGTCCTTGGGCAGGTCGAACAGAATCACGGGCACGCGCACGTTGACGAGATGGGCGGCGATTTGCGCGCCCATGACGCCCGCGCCCAGCACGGCCACGCGGCGAACTTGGAATCGAGACATGGATAGGGTTCCTCGCGGTCAGCGGGCGCGGCGCGTCACTGCGCGCGCACCCAGGTTTGGGTACGACCGATGAACAGCACCGAGCCGCGCACCTCCAGCTTGGCCCCGCCCTCGACGGGCGTCAGGCGCACGTTGTAGGTCTTGCCGGATTCGGGATCGAGGATGGTGCCGCCTTCCCAGACGTCCTTGCCCTCGACCTTGCGCACACCGCGGATGATCTCCAACCCCACCATGGGCTGGTCTTTACGGTCATCGGTGCAGGCGGTGCAGCGCCGGTTGGGATCGGCCCCCTTGCGCAGCAGCTTTTCGATACGACCGGTCAGGACACCGTCTTTCTCGGTGATCACGACCTCGCTCTTGAGCTCCTTGGTCT
>NZ_CALIND010000014.1:0-4113 GCF_938045175.1 uncultured Tepidimonas sp. | reverse complement strand
GCCGACAGCCAGTCGGCGGCGATCGCCATGCCGTTGTAGAACGCCGGCACGCGCCGCCCCGCCACATAGTACTCGACGGGGTCGATGGTGCGCGTCAGAAAGCCGATGGTGGCGTAGACCGCCAGCGTGGCCAGCAAAAACGTCAGACCGATCGCCGTGCGCGACCAGCCCAGATACTCCAGCCAGCCGAGCACGAGCACGAAACCCACGAATCCAAGCGTGAAGCGACCGTAGAGCCGATCGAGCGTGCGGCGGAACTGGGGGTCGGGCGGCAGCGTGGACATCATGAAAGCACCTGCGGGTGGCTTGACACAGCGCAAGGCGACTGGCACCGACGCCCTGGGGACTCGGCCTCGGCGGGTGTAGTATCCCATGATCGCGACTCGGCCCTGCCCCATGGACACCGCCCTTGCGCCACACGCCCCCGACGACTCGATCCACCTGGCCTCGGTACCCGTGCGCAACTTGTTGCGCCAGCCGCCGCTGACGGTGCCCCCCGAGACGACGATCCACGCCGCCGCCGCCTCGATGCGCGAGCGGCACGCCTCCTCGGTACTCGTCGTGCGCGACGGCGAGCTGCTCGGCATCGTCACCGACCGCGACTTGCGCAACCGCGTGCTGGCCGTCGGGCTATCCCCCGATCGACCCGTGATCGAGATCGCGACGCTCGACCCGCAGACCATCGACATCGGCGCGCCCGCCTTCGACGCGCTGCTGCTCATGGCGCGCCTGAACATCCACCACGTGCCCGTGATGGATGGCCGCACCGTGGTCGGGCTCATCTCCAGTACCGACTTGCAGCAGCAGCAAAGCAACTCGGCGGTCAACCTGGCCGGCGCCATCTACCGGCAGGACAGCGTCGAGGGGTTGGTGGAGACGGCCGCGCGCATCGGGCAGCTGCAACGCCAGCTGGTGGCTGCCAACGTCAGTGCGCACGCCATCGGACGCATGGTGTCGGCCATGACGGATGCGCTGACCTCGCGGCTGCTGCAACTGGCCGAGGCGCGGCTGGGCCCTGCCCCCGTCCGCTATGCCTGGGTGGCGGCGGGTTCGCAGGGGCGCAACGAGCAAACCGCCAAGTCCGACCAAGACAACTGTCTGATCCTGGCCGATGACGTCGACGCCACCCAGCATGGCGCGTACTTCGAGGCACTGGCGCGCTTCGTGTGCGACGGGCTCGACGCCTGTGGCTATGTCTATTGCCCCGGCGAGATGATGGCCATGACCGCCACCTGGCGGCAGCCGCTGGCGCGCTGGCGCGAGTACTTCCACACCTGGATCGAGCGACCAGAGCCCAAGGCGCTGATGCTGACCTGCGTCTTTTTCGACCAGCGCTTCGTGCACGGCGCGCGCGAGCTACTCGATACCCTGAGGGCCGAGGTGTTGCAGCGCACGCCAGGCCAGCGCATCTTCCTGGCGCACATGGTGGGCAACGCCCTCACGCACCAACCCCCGCTGGGCTGGCTGGGCGGCATCCACACCATTCGCCACGGTGAACATGAGGGCACGATCGACCTCAAACACAGCGGCATCGTGCCCATCATCGACCTGGCGCGCATCTACGCGCTCGCAGGCGGCATCACCGCCGTCAGCACCCGCGAGCGCCTGCAGGCCGCTGCCAGTAGCGGCGAAATCACGGCCGAGCGCACGCGCGATTTGATCGACGCCCTGGACTTCTTGAGCGGCCTGCGCATCCAGCACCAGGCGCGTCTGATGGCCGCTGGCCAGCCGGCGGACAACTACCTGCGGCTCGACGAGCTCTCCGAGTTGGAACGCCGTCACCTCAAGGACGCCTTCGGCGTCGTCAAAGACCTGCAGGGCGTGTTGGAGAAGCGCTACCTGGCCGGCCGCTTCTGACGGGATGCCGGAGCCGACGGCACTGCGCGCGCCTCAATACGTCAGCCGCGCGTAGTAGGTGCGTTCGGACGCGCGGCGCGCTTGCCCCAGCGTGTGAATGCCCTGCTCGGCCAGCAGGGGGATGAGGCGCAAGAACACCTCGGCCGTGACCAGTGCATCGCCCAGCGCGGTATGGCGCCCAATGACGGGGATACCGAAGCGGGCAGCGATTTCCTCCAGCCGGTGCGAGGGCTGGGCCGGGTGCACCACCGCCGACAGCAGCAGCGTGTCCAGCACGGGATGGTCGAACACCACGCCCGTGGCCCGCTCCTTGAGCTGCAAAAATCGCATATCGAACGCCGCGTTGTGCGCGACGAGCACCGTGTCGCGGGCAAAGGCATGAAAGGCCGGCAGCACCTGAGTGATGTCGGGCTGATCGGCCACCATCTCGGGCGTGATGCCGTGGATGGGAATGCCTTCGCGCGGGATCGAGCGGCGCGGGTTGACCAATTGCTCGAAGCTCTCGTGCCGCAGCAGCTTGCCGTTGACGATGCGGGTGGCGCCGATCTGGATGATTTCGTCCCCTTCGGTGGGGTTGAGCCCGGTGGTCTCGGTGTCGAACACCGTGTACGCCAAGGCGCTCAGCGGCACGTCGTCGAGCGCCTGCGTTGCCGCGGACGAGCGAAACAGGTCGAAATCGTAGTACTCGGGCCGGCTCTCGGTGCGCACGAGCGCAGCCGCGTCGGCGCTGTCCGCAGACTCGATCGCGGGCAGCAACAGGCGAAAAAACGCCTCGCCGGCCGCCGTGTCGGTCTCGACCCACAACGCGCCGCTGTGCCGCTCCATGACGTCGCGCACGCTGGCCGTACCCCCCCCGTCGCCCACGCGCATGGGATCGATCTCCCACCCCAGCAAGCCAGTGACGGCGGCGTCGCCCGACGGCCGCCAGACCAAGTCCAGATGTACCTGAGGGCCTGGCCGCTGGCCTGCCGACGGTGCCCGCTGCAGCCGCAGCATGAGCGCCGTCACGCCCGCCTCGGTGTGCAGCCGCCGCGCCAAATACACCACGGCCTGGATCAGCGAGTAGCTCTCGATGCGCAGCCACGCGTCGCCATCGACCGCCCCGACCGTCACCTGCAGCCCAGGCACATCGGCCAGCCGGCGCGCGATCGCCGCGACCCAGTCCGCGGCCAACATGTCCTCCATCGGCCACTGGCTACCCCAGGTGTTGACCCCCTCGGCGACCAAACGCTGCACGCGCTCGCCCAGTGCCTGCACTTCTTCGCGCACCACCTGCGACAACCGCTCACGCAGCGCCGGGTCGGCGTCCGGCAGCTCCAGCACCTCCAGCGCGGCCTGCACATTGGCCAGCGAGCGACGGCTGCCCTCGGTCAAGTCCAGCCACAGCCGCTCGCGCGCCGCGGCCTGCTCGTGCTCGCGGGTAATGTTGTCGAGCACGAGCACGAAGCCCGCCAGCTCGTCGGCACCGTTGGCCGAGCCTTCGCCTTGACGCACCGGCGCGACCTGCACGCGCAACAACTGCCCCCCGCGCGTCGCGGTGACGAACTGGGCGCTCGGATGCGCCGCACCGCGGCGCATCCGCTGCCGAATGCGCTCAAGCGCGTGCGCGATCAACGCCGGCTCGAACACGGTGTAGATCGAGCGCCCCAGGCCGATCAACTCGGCCCCGCCGGCCAACATCGGGGCCTGCGACAGCGCCCGAAACTGCAGCCGCGCCCGGTTGTTGTAAAGCAGGATACGTCCGTCCAGGTTGCACACCACCACGCTCTGGGTCAGCTCCGACATCAGCGCGGCCAAGCGGGATTTTTCCTGCTCGATGCCGCGCGCCGCTTCGCGCACGCGCTCGTCCACCTGTGCCCGCAGCGCCTCGCGCTGCTGGACGAGTTGATTGAACAGGCGTGCCACCTGCCGCACCTCGGCCGGCCCACGCTCGCGCAACGCCGGCGCCCCCTGGGCCGTGAGCAGCACCCGCGCCTCCTCGGCCAGGCGCCGCCACGGGACCACCCCGACGTCGAACGCGCGCTGCAGCCCCCAGGCGACCGCCATCATGCCGAGCAGCCACATCAGCCCCACGAAGCCCCAACGATCGCCCAGTAAGTCGAGCATGCGGGCGCGTGCCTCGGGCTCGAGCGTGACGGCGATCAAGCCGATCGTCACCCCCAGCCAGGCGAGCGATACGCCCGCCGCCCCCGCCAACAGCCACCACAAGCGCGGGTCGATGCGGCGCCTCACCGCGCGTCCTCCAGCAACTCACGC